>NZ_AKJJ01000050.1:0-65103 GCF_000282395.1 Pseudomonas sp. GM55
AAGTTTTGGACAAAAAAAGCCCCGCGACCGAATGAGACGCAGGGCAAGGAAATTGGTTGGTTGCGGCCAACCAAAGGAGCGCTTCAAGACATCGAATTAATTGCTCGCGACCGTTTCCGGCTGCCAGCCGCCTCCGAGGGCCTTGTAGATCGCGACGATGCCGCGATACAGGTCCACTTCGGCCTGGGCCTGGGTGTCTTCGGCCGCCAGGCGTTCCCGCTGGGCATCGAGCAGCACGAGGAAATCGGCCGTGCCTTCGCGGTAGCGAATCTGCGCCAGGTCGGCGGCCGAGCGACTGGACTCGCTCTGACGAATCAGCGAGATCAGGCGCTGTTGGCGTTTGCCGTAGTCGCTGAAGGCGTTTTCCGATTCTTCCAAGGCCAGCAACACTTGCTGTTCGTAAGTCGCCAGGGCGCCTTCGGCATCGGCGTCGGCGCCACGTATGCGGGCTTTTACGCTACCCAGGTCAAACGCGGCCCAGGTGATGCTCGGACCCAGTGCCCAGGCGTTGGCCGCTGAAGAACCGATCTGCGAACCACGTCCGGCGGTCCAGCCAAGGAAGCCGCTGAGGCTGACCCGCGGGAACAGATCCGCCTTGGCCACGCCGATTCGCGCCGTGGCCGAAGCCAGTTGGCGTTCGGCGCTGAGGATGTCCGGACGGCGTTGCAGCAGTTCACCCGGATCGCCGATCGGCAGGGCCTTGGCAATCGCCGGCAGGTCTTTGGGGCTCAAGTCCACGGTCAGCTTGTCCGGGCGCTCACCCAGCAGGGTGGCGATACGGTTTTTCTGCCGCACCTGTTCGGCCTGCAGTTGCGGCACGCTGGCTTCAACCGACGCCAACCGCGCATCGGCCCGTTCCACATCGAGTTGGTCGCCAACGCCGGCATCACGCAGGCTGACCGTGATCTTGCGCGACTCCCGCTGGTTTTCCAGGTTGGCCAGGGCGATTTTCTCCCGCAGTTGCGCGCCGCGCAGTTGACCGTAGGAATCCACCAGTTCGGCAATCATGGTGACTTGCAGTTGATACAGATCTGCCTCGAACGCCTGTTGCTCGGCGTTGGCCGACTCCAGGTTGCGCTGGATGCGACCGAACAGGTCAATCTCCCAGGCCATGTCCAGGCCCAGGTCGTAGCGTTCGCTGTTGACCCGCTGGGTGGTCTGGCCCGGGATCTGGCCTTTGCCCAGGTCACTGCTGGCGCGGCTGGTGATGGTCGGCATGGCGTCGTTGCTGACGTCATCGCGGATCGCCCGCGCGGCTTTCCAGCGGGCAAAGGCGACGCGCAGATCGCGGTTGCCTTGCAGGGATTGCGTCACCAACTGGTTGAGGGTCGGGTCTTCGAACTGTTGCCACCAGATGCCTTCGAAATGCGAACGGTCAAAGTTCTTCTGGCCGGCGGCGCCATCGGTGGCGGCCGTGATGTTGGCCGCCTCGGTGGTTGGCGTCTTGTAGTCGGGACCCACGGCGCAGGCACTCAAGGCCAGCGCCAGCAGGCCCGGCAGGAAGGCTTTCAAACTCATCAGTGCGACTCCAGCTTCAGGTTGGCCTTGGCAGCTTTGCGTGCCTGGCCGCGCTCGACAAAGTTACGAATCAGTACGTAGAACACTGGCGTCAGCAACAGACCGAAGAAGGTCACCCCGAGCATCCCGGAGAACACCGCCACACCCATGGCGTGACGCATTTCGGCACCGGCACCGCTGGAGAACACCAGTGGCACCACACCCATGATGAACGCGAAGGAGGTCATCAGGATCGGCCGCAGACGCAGGCGGCACGCTTCCAGGACCGCAGCCAGCGGGTTGAGGCCTTCGATCTGTTTGTCCTTGGCGAACTCGACGATCAGGATCGCGTTCTTGCACGCCAGGCCCACCAGTACGATCAAGCCGATCTGGGTGAAGATGTTGTTGTCACCGCCCGAGGCAATCACACCGGTAATGGCCGACAGCAGGGTCATCGGTACGATCAGGATCACCGCCAGTGGCAGGCTCCAGCTTTCGTATTGAGCCGCCAGTACCAGGAACGCCAGCAGCACGCAGAGCGGGAACACGAACAGCGCGGTGTTGCCGGACAGGATCTGCTGGTAGGTCAGGTCGGTCCATTCGTAGGTCATGCCGTTGGGCAGTTCTTCCTTGAGCAGTTTCTCGATGGCTTTTTCCGCTTGGCCGGAGCTGTAGCCAGGGGCTGCCGCACCGTTGATCTCAGCGGTGATGAAGCCGTTGTAGTGCATCACACGGTCGGGACCCGAGGTGTCGCTGACCTTGATGAAGGTCGCTAGCGGGATCATCTCGCCCTTGTTGTTACGCACTTTCAGCTGGCCGATCTGGTCGGATTCGAGGCGGAACTGTTGTTCGGCCTGGACGTTGACCTGATAGGTGCGACCAAAGCGGTTGAAGTCGTTGGCATACAGCGAGCCCAGGTAAATCTGCAAGGTGTCGAAGATGTCGCTGACGGCCACGCCGTGGGTCTTGGCTTTTTCCCGGTCGATAGCCGCATCGACTTGGGGCACGTTCACCGTGTAGCTGGTGAACAGGCCGGCCAGTTCAGGCACGCTGTGGCTCTTGTTGATGATGTTCATGGTTTCCTTGTACAGCTCTTCGTAGCCCAGGTTGCCCCGGTCTTCGATCTGCAGGCGGAAACCGCCGATGGTGCCCAGGCCTTGTACCGGTGGCGGCGGGAAGATCGCCATGTAGGCTTCCTGGATGTTCGCGTACTGGCCGTTCAAGGCACCGGCGATGGCCCCTGCGGACATGCTCGGGTCTTTGCGTTCGTCGAACGGCTTGAGGGTCACGAACACGATGCCGGCGTTCGGGCTGTTGGTGAAACCGTTGATCGACAGGCCAGGGAAGGCCACCGCACTTTCCACTCCAGGCTGTTTCAGCGCCAGCTCGGACATGCGCTTGATCACGTCTTCGGTACGGTCCAGGCTCGACGCATCCGGCAATTGCGCGAAGGCCACCAGGTATTGCTTGTCCTGGCCGGGTACGAAACCGGTCGGGGTGCTGGAGAAGCCGAAGAAGGTCAGGACCATCAGACCGGCGTACAGCAGCAGGGCGATACCGCTGGAGCGGATCACACGGGCAACGGTGCCGACGTAACCATGGCTGGCCTTTTCAAAGAAACGGTTGAACGGACGGAACAGCCAGCCGCCAAAAATCTTGTCCAGCACCTTGGAAAAACGGTCTTTCGGTGCGTCGTGGCCCTTGAGCAGTACCGCGGCCAGCGCCGGCGACAGGGTCAAGGAGTTGAAGGCCGAGATCACCGTGGAAATCGCAATGGTCAGGGCGAACTGCTTGTAGAACTGGCCGGTCAGGCCGGAGATGAAGGCCGCCGGAACAAACACCGCACACAGCACCAACGCCGTGGCAATGATGGGACCGGTCACTTCACGCATGGCGCGTTTGGTGGCTTCCACCGGGGTCAATCCGAGCTCGATGTTGCGCTCGACGTTCTCCACCACCACGATGGCGTCGTCCACCACGATACCGATCGCCAACACCAGGCCGAACAGCGACAAGGCGTTGAGCGAGAATCCAAACAGGTGCATCACGGCAAAGGTACCGATCAGCGAGACCGGCACAGCCACCAACGGAATGATCGAGGCGCGCCAGGTTTGCAGGAACAGGATCACCACCAGCACCACGAGGATCAGCGCTTCGAAGAGGGTGTGGACCACCGCCTCGATGGAGCCGCGCACGAAGATCGTCGGGTCATAGACGATGCTGAAGTCCATGCCTTCGGGAAAACTCTTCTTCAGTTCGGCCATTTTCGCCCGCACTTCATTGGAGATTTCGATGGCATTGGAGCCCGGACGCTGGAAGATCGGGATCGCCACCGCCGGCTGGTTGTTCAGCAGCGAGCGCAGGGCGTACTGGCTGGAGCCCAGCTCAACGCGAGCGATGTCTTTGAGGCGAGTGATTTCACCGTTGTCGCCAGAGCGAATGATGATGTTCTCGAACTCTTCCTCGGACACCAGACGGCCCTGAGTATTGACCGACAACTGGAATGCCGTGGCATTCGGTGCAGGCGGCGCGCCCAATGCACCAGCAGCCACTTGACGGTTCTGTTCGCGAATCGCCGTGACCACATCGGTCGCGGTCAGATTGCGCGAAGCGGTCTTGTTTGGGTCGAGCCACACCCGCAGCGAGTAATCGCCCATGCCAAACAACTGCACATCACCGACACCGCCCAGGCGCGCCAGCTCATCCTTGATGTTGAGCAGGGCGTAGTTGGACAGGTACAGCATGTCGTAGCGTTTGTCCGGCGAGGTCAAGTGCACCACCATCGTCAGGTCGGGCGAAGCCTTGTCCACGGTGATGCCGATGCGCGTCACTTCCTCGGGCAGTTTCGGCTCGGTGCGGGTCACGCGGTTCTGCACCTGCACCTGGGCGTTGTCCAGGTCAGTACCCAGGGCAAAGGTGATGGTCAGGGTGATCTTGCCGTCAGCGGTGGATTGCGAGGACATGTACAGCATGTTCTCGACGCCGGTGATGGCTTGCTCCAGTGGAGCGGCCACGGTTTCACCGATGACTTTCGGGTTGGCACCCGGGAAGTTGGCGCGCACCACCACGGTGGGCGGCACGACTTCCGGGTATTCGCTGATCGGCAACTGGAACAGCGAGATCGCACCGGCGATCAGGATCAGCAGCGACAGCACCGCTGCGAAGATCGGCCGCGAAATGAAGAATTGGGAAAAATTCATCTTGGAAATCCCTTAACCGCGTGGGGTCGTGGCAGCCAGTTTCACAGCCGTACCCGGTGCAACCCTGGCAGGCGCGACTTGGGGCAGGTTGCTGGCTTCCAGCGCTTGGCGTTGTTGTGCGAGTGCCGCGAGGGTTTGTTCGCTGGCCATCGGAATCACTTCAGGGGTGACCGGTGAACCAGGACGTACCCGCTGCAGGCCCTTGACGATGATGGTGTCGTCCTTGTTCAGGCCGCTGCGCACGATGCGCAAGCCTTCAATCTTCGGACCCAGTTCCACCGCGCGGTAGGCGGTCTTGTTGTCGCCGTCCATCACGATCACGAACTTCTTGCCCAGGTCGGTGCCGACCGCTTCATCGTTGATCAGCATGGCGCTGTAGGTACCGCTGCCCACCAGTTTCAGGCGTGCATACAAGCCCGGGGTGTAGCTGCCATCGCTGTTGTCGAACACGGCGCGACCACGGATGGTGCCGGTTTTCGGGTTGACCTGGTTGTCGACGAAGTTCATCACGCCCTGATGCGGGTTGCCGTCCTCGTTGGACAGGCCCATGTATACCGGAGTGGTGGCGCCGCGCTTGCCCTGGCGAGCGAGCTCCGTGTACTTGAGGAACACACGTTCATCGGCGTCGAAGTAGGCGTACACCTTGTCGGTGGAGACCACACTGGTCAGCGGGGTGGTGTCGGCGGTCACCAGGTTGCCGGCGGTGATTGCCGCACGGCTGACGCGGCCGCTGATTGGAGCCGTCACGCGAGTGAAGCTCAGATTCAACTTGGCCAGATCCAGTTGCGCTTGCAGGGCACCGACCGCGGCGCGAGCTTCCTGGGCTGCGCTGGTACGCGAATCAGCCAGTTCGGCGGAAATGGCGTTGCTGGTGCGCAGGCGTTCACCGCGCTGGGCTTCGTTTTCGCTGCGGGTGGCATTGGCGCGCGATTGTGCAACCAGTGCTTCGAGGCGGCGGACCTCAGCCTGGAACGGACGCGGGTCGATCTGGAACAGCAGGTCGCCTTTCTTGACCAGGGCACCTTCAGTGAAGGCCACTTCATCGATCTGGCCGGAGACCCGTGGACGAATCTCGACGGTTTCCGGCGCTTCGAGGCGACCGGTGAACTCGTCCCATTCGTTGACCGGTTGTTCCAGCACCTTGGCCACGCTGACCTTGGCTGCGGGCATGCTGGCGGCGGTCTCTGGAGCCTTGCCGCAAGCGCTGATCACCACTACGGCCAATAAAGCCAACGGGAAGCGCAAATGTTTGAGTGACTGTTCCATGGATGCATCCGCCAATGTGTTGAGATTGGCGAATGATGCGCGGCGGGTTTGTATCTCACGAATCGAATGGGGCAAAGGTAACTATCATTCGGAATGATATGAGACCCCAGCCAGCCCTCTAGAGTGCGCCTTGCATTCGGTCGTCATCAACTGGGTTGATGACAATTGTGTGTTGCATTGGATGCAATAGTCAGGAGGGAGACCGAGGTGTGGCCATCGCGAGCAGGCTCGCTCCTACGCAGGATCTTTGTCGTTCCCAAATCCCTGCGGGAGCGGCGGTGCGCCGATCCGACCTGCCTGCGCTGTGCCAATTTCGTCACCGCCAATGCCCAAACCCATCAAGCCATAACGCCTCGGATAGACCACTCTGACCGGTCTGTCCAAGGAGATGACCATGATCCGACTGACCCTGATCGAAGCCCGTGAGTTGGCCGAATCGATCTTGTTGCACAACGGTTTTAATCTTGCCCATGCACAAGCGGTGGCGGCGACGGTGGTTGTTGGCGAACGTGATGGCTGTGCCTCCCACGGTTTGTACCGGATTCTGGGGTGTGTGAATTCCCTGCGGGCCGGCAAGGTGTCAGCCGATGCCGAGCCTCTGGTGATCGACCAGGCGCCGTCGATTGTGCGGGTGGATGCTGGCGGTGGCTTTTCGCAGTTGGCGTTTCAGGCGGGGTTGCCGTTGCTGGCGCAGAAAACCCGGGCCAACGGCATTGCGGCGTTGGCAATCAACCGCTGTGTACATTTCTCGGCGCTGTGGGTGGAGATCGAGCAGCTGACTGCTGTCGGTCTGGTGGCACTGGCGTGTAATCCGAGCCACGCCTGGGTGGCGCCGGCTGGAGGACGGCTGCCGGTGTTCGGCACCAATCCGATTGCCTTCGGTTGGCCGCGTGCGGGGCAAGATCCGTTTGTGTTCGACTTCGCCACCAGCGCGATTGCCCGTGGTGATATCGAACTGCACCGGCGTGCCGGCAAGGCGATTCCCGAAGGTTGGGGCGTCGACGCCCAAGGCCAGCCGACCACCGATGCCAACGTGGTGCTCGACAGCGGCGCGATGCTGACGTTCGGCGGGCACAAGGGTTCGGCGCTGGCGGCGATGGTGGAGTTGATTGCCGGGCCGCTGATTGGTGACCTGACCAGTGCCGAGTCGTTGACTTACGACGGGGGCAGCAAGTCGTCGCCGTACCATGGCGAGTTGATCATCGCCCTGGACCCTCGGCGCTTTCTGGGGGACGCCACCGAAGAACATTTGGCCCGGGCCGAAACGTTGTTCCAGGGCATTGAAGGGCAGGGCGCACGCTTACCGTCGCAACGACGTTACGCGGCGCGGGTACGCAGCCTGGTGGAAGGTGTGCAAATTCCCGAGGCGCTGTACAACGACCTCAAGGCCTTGCTCGCCTGATTCAGTAGGAGCGAGCTTGCTCGCGAAAAACGCAAGGACAACGTTTCCATTCAGGCAACACGCGTTATCGTTGACGTCCATCGCGAGCAAGCTCGCTCCTACAGGGATTTACTCAGGCCAGAGAGTCGGCTCGGCGTGGGCTAGTCGAGGCTGGGTCCAGCGCAGCAACCCGCGCCGCCGACTCGGCATCCACCTGGCGCAATGACTTGCCACGAGTCTCGCGGGTCAGACCGACAGCCACCACGGAAATCAGCGCGGCGGCCACCAGATACCAGGCGATCGGAGTCGAGCTGTGGTACTTGTTGAGCAAGGTGATGGCGATCAGCGGTGCTAGGGAACCGGCGAAGATCGGCGCCACCTGGTAGCACAGGGACAGAGCGGTGTAGCGTACGTGGGTCGGGAACAGTTCAGCCATCAGCGCCGAGTAAGGCGCGTAAGTCATCGACTCGATGGCCAGGCCCAGGGTGATGGCGGCCATGATCAGCCAGTTGTTGCCGGTGTCCATCATCGGGAAACCGATGAAACCCCAGAACGCTGTGAGCACCGCGCCGGTCAGGTACACCGGTTTGCGCCCGACGATGTCCGACAGATAGCCCATCAGCGGGATCAGGAAAAAGTGCACCAGGTGCGCGCCGAACATCAGCAGCAGAATTTGCGAAGTGTCCTTGTGCACCACCAGTTTCAGATAGGTAATCGAGAACGTCACCACGGTGTAGTAGAGGATGTTCTCGGCAAAGCGTGCACCGATTCCCACCAGCACCGAACGCCAGTGATGACGCAGCACTTCCACCACACCGAGCTGTTGCTGTTTGGTCTGTGCCTGACGGGCCTGGGCTTCCTTGAAGATCGGCGCGTCATCGACGCTGGTGCGAATCCAGTAACCGATCAACACGACTACCGCCGAGAACCAGAACGCCACGCGCCAGCCCCAGGCAAGGAACTGTTGCTCTGACAGGTTCGACGACAACAGCAGCAGGGCGACCGTGGCCACCAGGTTGCCGGCCGGCACCCCGGCTTGCGGCCAACTGGCCCAGAAACCCCGACGATTGTCCGGGCAGTGTTCGGACACCAGCAGAATCGCGCCGCCCCATTCGCCACCGAAAGCGAAGCCCTGGATCAACCGCAACAGCACCAGCAGCACCGGGGCTGCGTAACCGATCTGGTCGAAGCCAGGCAGGCAACCCATCAGGAAGGTGGTGATGCCGACCACTACCAGGCTCAGTTGCAGCAGGCGTTTGCGGCCGAATTTGTCACCGTAGTGACCAAATACCAAACCGCCCAACGGCCGGGCGAGAAAGCCGACCGCGTACAAGGCGAAGGCGGCGATGATGCCGTCGATGGGGCTGTCGGTCTGGCGGAAGAACAACTGGCCGAAAACCAATGCCGAGGCGGTGCCGTAGAGAAAGAATTCATACCATTCGGCGACGGTGCCAGCCATGGCGGCGGCCACTACGCGTTTGAGTCCCGAGGGTGTGGTTGCGCTTTGCGTGTGATGAGGATTCGACATGCTGACGTACCTTGTTAAGGCGCAAAAAAACGGGCAGCCGGGCGGGGCCAGTAAAGGCCCGCCCGGCAATCTCTCAGAGACCGACGTCCGGTAGTTCCGGGCGGTTGGCCAACGCCTTGGCCATGATCTGCTCGACAAATACGCGGTCGGCTTCCGGCAGGGCCAGGCGTGGCGGACGGGTCAAGGCGCTACCGCGACCGGCGATGGCTTCACACAGCTTGATGCACTGCACCAGGTCGGCACGGGCATCGAGGTGCAGGATCGGCATCAGCCATTCGTAGATCGGCATGGCTTCGGCGAAACGACCGGCCTTGGCCAGGCGGAAGATGGTTTCGCCTTCTTTCGGGAACACGTTGGACATGCCCGAGACCCAACCTTCGGCACCCACGGCGATGCTTTCCAGCACCACGTCGTCGAGGCCGGCGAACAGCACGAAACGGTCACCGACTTCATTGCGCACGTCGATGAAGCGGCGGGTGTCGCCGGAAGAATCCTTGAAGCACACCACGTTGTCGCAGTCGGCCAGGGAAATCAGGATGTCCGGGGTGACGTCGTTCTTATAGATAGGTGGGTTGTTGTAGACCATCAGCGGCACGTCGGCGTTTTTCGCCACGTAGCGGTAATGCTCGGCGGTCTCGAACGGCTTGGAACCGTAGACCAGCGCCGGCATCAACATCACGCCATCGACGCCGACCCGGCGTACGGCATTGGCGACCTTGGCCGCTTGTATGCTGGTGAACTCGGCCACACCGCAAATCACCGGTACGCGACCACGGGCGGCATCGACAGCGACTTCAGTCACGGCGATTTTCTCTTCGGCGGTCAGCGAGGTGTTTTCACCCACCGAACCGCAGACCACCAGGCCCGACACGCCGTCGCGGATCACGTTGGAAATCACCTGATGGGTTTTTTCCAGGTTGATAGAGTAGTCATCGTTGAATTGAGTGGTCACCGCAGGGAAGACGCCACTCCAGTTAATGCGCTTGCTCATTGTTGTCTCCGATTCGTTAATTGTATTTCGTATACGTTTTTTTATAATGACAATGCTCGGCTAGTGCTCTTTTTGGTTTTCAGGGGTTTTTACTGGCCGATGGTCTGGGGGGCAGGGATTGCGTGATCAGGCGCCGGGCCAAGTGTCGGACAGGCGATAGCCTTGTGGCCACGGATCGCTTGGGTCGAGCAGCAATTGATGGGTGCCGGTGATCCACGCCCGGCCGGAAATGCACGGGTAAATCGCGGCGCGGCCGGCGACTTCGGTCAACGAATCAATGCGACAGTGGAACTCGGAGCCGATAATCGAACGGCCGACAAAGCGCTCGCCAACCTGCATCAAGCCTTTGGCCTGCAACACCGCCATGCGCGCCGAGCAACCAGTGCCGGTGGGGGAGCGGTCGATCTTGCCCGGTTGAATCACCACCGCATTGGCGCCGGTGGCGATGCCATTCTCATGGACGATCGGCGCGGCGATCTGGCAGAAGGAAATATGCGACCACTCGGGATTCAGCGGATGCACGAAGCCCAGCTGTTCGTTGGCCGCTCGAGTGATTTTCAGCCCGACCGCCACCAGATCGGCCGCTTCATCCGGGCGGATGGAGAACCCCAGGCCTTTGGCATCGGCAATCACAAAACTGTCGCCACCATAAGCGGTGTCAACCTTCAGCGAGCCGATGCCTTCGACTTCAATCCACGCATCCAGTCGATCCGCGAAGGACGGCACGTTTTTCACTTCCACCCGTTGCACCTTGCCATCCCGGCAGTCGGCCACGGCTTCGATCAGGCCGCCGGGCGCTTCCAGCACCAGGCGGGTTTGCGGCTCGGTCATGGGCAGGATGCCGCTGTCGAGCAATACGGTGGCGACACACAACGAGTTGGAGCCGGACATCGGCGGGGTGTCCGCCGGTTCCATGATGATCCAGGCCATCTGCGCCCGTGGGTCCTTGGCCGGAACCAGCAGGTTGACGTGGCGGAACACGCCGCCGCGGGGTTCGTTGAGGACGAAGTTGCGCAGGGTTTCGTCCCGGGCGATCCAGCGCGACTGTTCCCACACGGTGGCGCCTGGCGGCGGGGCGACACCGCCCACGATCACGTCGCCGACTTCGCCTTCAGCGTGGCAGCTGACTACATGAATGACTTTTGATGAACGCATGACTTGATCCTTGTTTTTTCTGTTAGGACCTCGATCACTGTAGGAACTGGCTTGCCAGCGAAGATTGCAAGGACGACGCGTTTATCCAGCATGCACGCGTCATCGTTGACGTCCATCGCTGCGATGCGGCGACCCGACAAGCCAGCTCCTACAGGATTGCTTTGGCCTTGGGTTATTTCACTGATTTCAGAAACTCTGCAGTCTCCGCACGCACCGGATTGCCAATCACCTGATCCGGCGAACCAATCTCATGCACCAGGCCATTGCGGAAGAACGCCACGCGGTCGGACACGTCCCGGGCAAAGCGGATTTCGTGGGTCACCAACACCATGGTCATGCCGTCTTCGGCGAGCATGCGCATGGTGTCCAGCACTTCACCTACCAACTGCGGATCGAGGGCCGAGGTGGCTTCGTCAAACAGCATGTAGTCCGGTGACATGGCCAGGGCGCGGGCGATGGCCATGCGTTGTTGCTGTCCACCGGACAGCTTGCCAGGGAAGGTCTTGAGCTTGTCGCCCAGACCGACGTGGGTCAGTTGCTTCACCGCTAGCTCTTCAGCTTCAGCCTTGCTTTTACCCAGCACTTTGCGCGGCGCGAGCATGACGTTTTCCAGTACCGTCAGGTGCGGGAAGGCATTCCATTGCTGGAACACAATGCCGATTTTCTGCCGCAGGCGATTCAGGTCGGTGGCGCTGTGATGGACCTCGACGCCGTCAACGCGGATGTTGCCTTTCTGGATCGGTTCCAGGCCGTTGATGCACATCAGCAAGGTCGATTTGCCGGAGCCGGAGCCGCCGATGATCGACACTACTTCGCCCTTGTTCACCGTCAGGTTGACGCCCTTGACCACTTCGAGGTTGCCGAAGGATTTATGTACGTTGTCGATCTCAATCATTTTCTTGCCACCTTCTTTCCAGACGAGCGCCCAGGCGTGCGACCACCAGGCTCATGACGTAGTAGATAAGGCCCGCGATGCACAGCACCAGCAACGGTTCCTGGATGCGGGTGACGATGGTTTGCGAGGCGCGCAGCAGTTCGACGATGCCGATCCACATCACCAGCGCAGTGTCTTTCATTACACCGAGCACCAGGTTCAGCCAGCCGGGGAACGCTACTCGGGTGGCCATCGGCAGAACGATCCAGCGCAAGTCCTGCAAGAAGCTCAGCCCCAGCGAGCGGCTGGCCCGGCGCACGGTGAACGGTACCGCCAGCACGCCGGCACGCACGATCTCGGTGAAGTACGCCGCAGCGTAAACCCCCAACACAATGCAGCCGACGCTAAAGGCGCTGATGTTCAAACCGATGATGCTTTTGAGTGAGTTGAACAGTACGAACTGGATCAGCAACGGCACGCTGCGAAACACGTCCAGCACCCAGGCCAATGGCCGGCTGGCCCGTGGCAACAAGGCGCGCAGCAGGCCGAAGACCAACCCGGCCAAGGAGCCGAGAATGATCGACCAGAACGTCAGTTGCATCGTGACCCACGCACCGTTGAGCAGGAACATCAGGTCATTCGAGGAAAAATCGGTGGAAAACATGGACAGCTCCTCAGTAACGGAACAACCGCCAGGCCATCAGCCGGGCTGCCGCGACGATCGCCTTGGCAATCAAGTAATACAGCACCGCTGCGATGGCGAAATACTCGAAGGTGCGGAAGGTTTTGACGTTGTATTCCTGGGTCACACCGGTCAGGTCATTGTTTAGTCCGACGATCACTCCCAGCGACGTCATCAACACCGCCCAGACCATCTGATTGGTCAGCGGGTAGAACACGACCCGTAGCAGTTGCGGGACGATGATCATGCGGTAGGCCTGGAAGGCGCTCATGCCGAGGGAACGCGCCGCACGCACCTGCGTGTCAGGCACGGCCTTGAGGCCGCCGCGAAAGTTCTCCGCCAGATACCCGGCATTGTTGAAGGTGATCCCGGCCAGCAGGGCGAACCAGGAACTGACGTGCAGGTTCAGCGAGCCGAGGCCGAAGTAGAGGATGTAGATCTGAAACAGCGACGGGGTATTGCGGGCAATCGATACCCAACCGTTGCCGAACCCGCGCAGTAATGGGTGTTTGGCCTCGCGCATCACCGTCAGGACCAGGGCGATCAGTACGCCGAAGATCATCGACAACGCGGCGGTTTCGAAGGTGACGATGGCACCGGCAAGCATGTCCGGCAGGGCGCGCAAGGCGGTGCGCCATTGGAAGCTGTAGTCAAACATGTGCAGGGGTCTCCAGTAGGGCCGCAGGTTGTAACCAGGCCGGCAAACGTCCGCTGGCCGTTGCGGTGCAGGCTGCGTCGACGCATTCGGCAAGGCTGGCGAAGTGCACCTTGCGGCCGACCAGGCCCGGTGCGTAGTGGGCGTATTTGCCCGAGTTGGTCATCAGGGTTTTAGCTGCCAGAGGGATTACGGGTTCGCCGAGCATGCACCAGCAGGTGTCGGTGACCAGGGTCGCGCCAAACACTTCGATCACGGCGATGTGCCCGGCCTCGCGGGCCAGCTCCAACGCGGCACGGCCGCAGGTGATGGCAAGCACCACATCCGGGTGTCTTTGTCGTCCCCGGCACAGTCGCGCCAGGTGAGCGAACTCGCTGAGGGAAAAGTGCGGGTTACCCAGCGACACGACATCCACCCGGCTATCGCGAGCACTGTTGAGTTCGCGCCAACTCTGCAGCAGATCCTTCAGGCGGATTTTTTCCACGGCAATGGCAGTGTCCGCATCCAGCACCTGCGCCGGGTCAATGGCCTCCGGGGTGACCCCGGCGATGTGGAACAGTGGCGCCGCAGAGGTGGTGGCGAAGGCCGCGCCAAAGGCTTTGAGGTCGTCCAGGCTCGGCTTGCGTTTTTCCAGTCCCAGCACCAGCGGCACGCGACTGCCGGCCAGGGCACCAATGTGGTAACCCAGCAGCGGGTAGAAGGCATCGTCCAGTTCACCGAGGGCAGGCAGCTCGAGCTGCAACCGGGCCTTGCGTTGCGCGTCCAGGTGGCAGCCGATCAGCGGGGCGCGACCGGTGAGGGCGATGCAGATGTCCAGGTAATCCGGGTATTTCAGGGTGCGGGCACCGAGCACGCTGTTGGCATAGACCACTGCGTTGGATTCCGCCCAGACTATTTGCTCGCCAGCCTTCGGTGCAGTGTCGAGCAGGTACGGCGCGCAAGTGAAACTGAGCTGTGCGCCCATCGCCATATAGGCATCGCCCAAGGCACTGGCCGGTTCACCCAGTGCCGGATCGATACCCAGTTCGCGCCAACGGCGCTGGTCGACGGAAATTGAATTGAGGGTGGTGGGCACTCGCACTTTTGCTCCCCATTGCACCAGTTGCCCGGCAAAGCGCAGGCTCGCCGGTCCGGTGTAAATGCAGCCGTCGATGTGTGCTTGAGTGACATCCACCAAGTGGTCGGCACCCTGCAGTTCGGCCATGCGCAGGACGATCTGCATGGCCATTTGCGCGGCCTTGCCATGCCGGCCATCGAGCAGCGCCCGATCGTGCTCGGTGAGCCTGATCGAGGCGGTGCTGTCAGTATTTGGTAATGGGCTGTCGAGCGCCTGCCAGGCGTCGCCCGGCAGGTGATCGAACAGGCTCAGCGTTGTATTTTCGACCCGGGCGAAGACTTGGCCGCGCAAGGCGGCGAAGGCCTCCCGACCGATGCACAGC
Source organism: Pseudomonas sp. GM55 (assembly GCF_000282395.1). Classification (NCBI taxonomy): domain Bacteria; kingdom Pseudomonadati; phylum Pseudomonadota; class Gammaproteobacteria; order Pseudomonadales; family Pseudomonadaceae; genus Pseudomonas; species Pseudomonas sp. GM55. The sequence goes on from NZ_AKJJ01000050.1 coordinate 14,669, forward strand.
ACCGGCAGGGAACGGGCAAAAATGGTCTGCGCCACCAGCACGCCCAAGGTCAGGATCTCGTCGGCTTCGGCCAGCACCAATGCCGCCGGTGCATGGCCGTTGCTGATCAGTTCCATCAACACACTGCTGCCGGTGCACGAGCCGCGACCACTGGGAATCGCCAGCACGCGGCCGGCCAGGTGTTGGCCGCTGAGCGGGTGATGGCGGTCGATGACTTCACCCGTGCAGGGATCGACTCCGCCCCAGAAACTCAAGCCGACATCGGCGAACATCAGGGCGCCTTGCGCGGCACCCGTCACCAGGCTGCGTCCGGTCAGAGAAATTGGCCCAGGCATGCCGGACATCTCAGTAGTAGACCTGAGGCACGGTCAGGTTGGTCGGCGGGATCTCGGTGCCGACCCATTTAACGAACAGCTCCTTGTAGCGACCGTTGCGCACTTGTTGGTTGACGAACAGGTTGAGGTAGTTGAGCAGGCCGTACTCGCTGCGCTTGGCACCCAGGGACACGTAGTCGATGACGTACGGGGCGTTACCGGCGACTTTCAGGTTTTTGTATTTGCCCGACTTGAGGGTGGCGGCGGCCACGGTGTTGGTGACGACAGTGGCATCGATGTGGCCTTGGGCGACGGCTAGCAGGGTATCGCTCTGCGACTGGTAGGCTCGGAAACTGCCCGAGCCCCAGTTCTTCACGTCTTTCTCCAAGGCGATGGCCTCATAGGTGCCGCTGGTGTTGCCCACTGCTTTGCCCTTGAGGTCGTCGAAGCCGTTGATGCCGGTGTCGTCGCGAGTCAGCACCACCATCTGGAAGGCAAAGTAGGGCACGGTCAGGCCAACGGTCTTGGCGCGTTCGAGGGTGTCGGAGGTGGACGCGACGATCACGTCAGCCCGCCCGGAGACCAGTGCCGGAATGCGATCCGGGAACGGTGTTTCCACCACTTCGGCCTCGACCCCGAGGATCTTCGCCAGGTCGCGGCAATAGTCCACATCGAAGCCGGCCGGCGAGTTGCTGGCATCGCGAAAGCCCATGGGCGGGAAGTCCAGGGTCACGGCGCAGCGCAGCTTGCCCGAACCGATGATGTCGTCGAGCTTGTCGGCTTGGGCAGTGGCGATAAAGGAGGTACTGAGAACAGCGCTGAGGGCTACGGCAAATGCGGGGTTTTTCATAGAGGCCTCGTTGATGTGAAGTGCTGTTAAATATCGTATTGGGGATTTCGTATACGATATTAACAATAGCAATCAGCGTGCCTATTTCCAGTCCGAGGGGTGAATTAGTTGTCAGGCCTTGGCGTAGAGGTTTTGTAGCGCTGCAACCCGAAGCACAGTGACGCCAAGGTATCGGGGGCAGGTGTTACATATGGGAGCAGCGGTAGCGCGGGCGCCCCTTTAAGGAACACTCGCAGGCGTTTTAATCGCGGGTGTGCGCGGTCGGCACGGGAGCTGGCGCAGCCTGCGATCTTTTGATCTTCAGCGCTGGTTATCGCGATACTGACTCGGCGACAAACTGGTCAGCGCCCGAAACTGCCGGCTGAAGGCACTGTGGTCGGTGTAACCACAGCGCAAGGCAATCTCGGTAATCGGCAACTCGGTGTGCAGTAACAACCGCGAACCTTCTTCCAGGCGCGTCTTGTGAATCATTTGCCGTGGGGTGAGCTGGAACACCCGTTTGCAGTGCCGCTCCAATTGCGCCACGGAATAGCCAGCGATGGCGGTCAGTTCGGCGAGGCTGATGGCGCGGGCGAAGTGGCGGCGGATATGGGCATCCACCGCGGCGAGTTTCTGGAACGCCGGATGGTTCGACTGCGGTGATTGCAGGTCGCGGGAGATACCGGCCAGGCCCACGATTCGACCCTGTTCATCCTTCAAGGCGAGTTTGTGGGTCAGGCACCAGATCGGCTGATTGCCATAATACAAATGCAGCTCCAGCTGATCGGCCAGTTCGCGACCGCTGGACAGCACTCGCCGATCCTGCTCGGTGTACAGCGGACCGAAGCGTTCCGGGAAGACCATTTCGGCGGTGCACCCCAGCAGCTCGTCCCTGTGTTTGAAACCACAACGCCGGGCCAGGGTCTGGTTGACGAAGGCGTAGCGGGCCTCGCAGTCCTTGATGAAAAACACCACGTCCGACAGGGTATCGAGCAACAGCGCGATGGGCTGAAGGCTGTTCAGCAGCGTCGGCAGATCGCAAGGTTTAAAGGTGGTGAGCGAGGGATACATGGCGCTGGGGGTCTGAGGGTGACCCCCGGGATCATAGAGACTCGGCAGTGTGGCCGAAACCCCAGGCGTGGTCATCACGCTGGCGGGGTATCGTCCAGGGACATCAAGGTTTCGATCCGCGCCGGGCTGAAGGGTGGGCGCGGTGCTGAGGGCTGCCAACCAAACAAATGCTGTACTGCGCCGCCACACACCCGGCCCTGGCAGGCACCCATGCCGCAGCGACTGGCGAGTTTGGCTTCGCGCCAGTCAGAGTGACCGGTCAATGCCGCGTAGGGCACGTCTTCGCAGCGGCAAACCAGGGTGTCGGGTTGGGCCAGGGACTTGAGTCGCGGGTCGAGGGCGAACGCACTGTTCAGCGCCTTGGCGAAACCCTGCCAGCGCGCCCGGCGCGGCCACAATTGCTTGGCGGCTTCCAGATTGCCGACCGCAGCGTGGCCGGCAATCGCACCTTCCACCAAAGCCAGTTCACTGCCGCCGAACCCTGTGCATTCGCCCGCCGCATAATGATCGGCGCGGTTGCTGGCCTGCCAGGCATCCACCGTGATGGCTTGATCTTCGACGGCGCAACCCAGTGCCTGGCCCAACTGGATATTCGGAATCAATCCGAAAGAACAGGCCAGCCGATCACATTCCAACTCAACGATGTTGCCTTGCTGTTGCAGGCGCACGCCTTCCACTCGGTCGGAGCCAAGCGCTGCCAATACGTGGGTGGCGGTGCGGTAGTGGTGGTCGAACAGGCTGAACGATTGCAGCCATTTGCCGGGCCAGCGCGGCAGTTGCGCGGCGAAACCGGCGACGGCGCTGCGGCTGGCTTGTTCGGCGATGCGTTGCACTTGCGCGCCATGCTGTTTGGCGGTGGCGGCACTGGCCAGTAACAGCGGGCCGCTGCCGGCGATCACCACGCGCTCGTTCTGCACCGGCAAACCGGCCTTGATCAGCGCCTGCAACCCACCCGCACCGGTGACTCCCGGCAGGGTCCAACCGGGGAAGGGCAGCAGCAATTCGCGGGCGCCGGTGCACAGAATCAGTTTGTAGTAGCTGATCAACCAGCCATGGTCGTCATCTTCGACCAGCAGTTGTTTCGCGCCGGGGGCGGCGATCACCCGAGTACCGGCATGATGGCGGATGTTGTTGCACGACGCCAGACGCTCGCGCAGGCGCCGGGCCTGACCGGGCACGTTGGCTTGAGGTCCGTCGCGCCAGATTTGCCCGCCCGGCAGCGGGTTGTCGTCGAGCATGACAATGCGGGCGCCACTGGGGGCGGCGGCAAGGGCGGCGCTCATCCCGGCAGGGCCGGCGCCAATGATCAACAGATCAGCGTATTCATTCATCGGCGAGTCTCCACCTGCATGCCGTCACGGCACAGGGTCTGGCAAGCCAGGCGACGCCGGCCATCGATGGTCACCCGGCATTCCTGACAAATGCCCATGCCGCACAGCGGCGCACGGCGCTGACCGCTGATTGAGGTGCGCGTGCAGCCGTCACTTGCCAGCGCCAGGGCAGCGGCGACGCTGGTGCCTTCGGCGACTTTCAGGGCGTGGCCGTCCAGCAACAATTCAGGCATAGACCGGTTCTCCGAGAAAACGCTGGGGCAGATAAGGTTGTGCGGCCAGAGGCGGGGTTTCGTTGAACAGTTGCGCCACCAGTAAATCGGCGGTGCCGGGGGCGGTGGTTACGCCCAGTCCTTCGTGACCGACTGCCAGCCACAAGCCTTGACGTTGTGGATGTTGGCCCACCAGCGGCAAGCCGTCGGGGCTGGCGGCACGGAAACCGGTCCAGGCACGGATGCCATTGAGCCGGGCCAGCCCCGGCATGTACTCGGCGGCACGCTTGAGCATTTTCGCGAGCATCCAGCCTTCGACCTGCGGGTCGGTGGTGCCGAATTGCCGCGAGGCGCCGATGAACAGTTGCCCGGTGGGGCGCGGCTGGATATTGCAGGCGGTCGACGGCCCCGTGGCGTTGTGGGCACTGGTGACGTAACCCAGTTCCACCAGCGTATGGGTGACGCTGCCGGGGTAGCGGTCAGTGATAAGCAAGTGGCCTTTTTTCGGCTCGATGGGCAACTCCGGGCACAGCTCGTTGGCTTGAATACCGTTGGCCAACACCACGGCATCGGCACTCAACCAGTGACCATCATCGAGGCAGACGCGGTTGCCATCGACCGCACTGACCCGTGCCCGGCGCTGGCGGAGGTTCGGTGTTTGGAGCATCCATCTGGCCGTCGCCGGGGCGTATAGAATGCCGTCGCCATTGATCAGCAAGCCGCCTTCCAGTCCTTCGCTCAGCTCCGGTTCGCGCTGGCGCAGGGCACTGGCGCCGATCAGTTCGCAAGCCACGCCCTGGGCTTGCAGGTTCAGGAATTTGCTGTGGGCCACCACCATTTCTTCGGCATTCGCCGCCAGCCACAGCGTGCCGTTGCAGCGGTAGTCACAGCTGTCGGGCAGGTCCGCGCCCAGTTCGCGCCAGCGCTGCAACGAATATTGACTCAGGGCCAGTTCGGCGGGGTTGTCGTCGAGTACCAGCAAGTGGCCCATGCCGGCGGCCGTGGCGCCGTGCAGGCCAGCGTCCAGCACCAGCACCTGCAAGCCGCGACGGGCCAGCGCCTGGGCACAGGCGGCACCGATAATGCCGGCGCCGATCACGATTACATCGGCCACCTGGCCCTCGTTCATGGACGAATGCCCCAGGCGAACGGGTCGTCCTGTTCGATGATCAGGCTCGCCTCGGCACTGATGAACGCACGACCACGAATGGTCGGCACGATGCGCTCACCCTGCAGTTCGTAGGAACCCTCGAACTCGCTGCCGATGACGCTGGCCTGGCGCCAGATCTGCCCCGGTTGCAACTTGTCGTCGGCCGCCAGGCATGCCAGTTTGGCACTGGTGCCGGTGCCGCAGGGCGAACGGTCATAGGCTTTGCCGGGGCAGAGCACGAAGTTGCGGCTGTCGGCGTGATCGTCATCGGCGAACAACTCGACGTGATCGATCACGCCGCCGTCTTCACCGCGAATGCCTTGGGCTTCCAGTGCTTGCTGCACGGCGAAGGTGTAAGCGGTCAGCGCTTCGAGGTTGTCGCCGGCCACCCGCAGGCCATGCTCGGCGATCAGGAAAAACCAGTTGCCGCCCCAAGCGATATCACCGACCACTTGGCCGATGCCCGGCACCTGCACCGCCAGCGCCTTGCGATAACGGTAGGCCGGCACGTTGCGCACGCTCACCGAATGGTCTTCGTGCAGGGTTGCCTGCACCGTGCCCACCGGCGTTTCGATGCTGTGCACGCCAGGGCCGATCTTGCCCAGGTGCGCCAACGACGCCACCAGGCCGATGGTGCCGTGGCCGCACATGCCCAGATAACCGGTGTTGTTGAAGAAAATCACCCCGGCACAGGCGCCAGGGTCCACCGGAGTACAGAGCAGGGCGCCAACCAGTACATCACTGCCCCGTGGTTCCAGCATACAGGCGGCGCGCCATTGATCATGCTGTTCAGCTAATACCTTGCGCCGTTCGGCCATGCTGCCGGTGCCCAGGTCAGGAAAGCCGGCGGTCACCAGGCGGGTCGGTTCGCCGCCGGTGTGGGAGTCGATCACAGAGATGCGATTCATGGGAGGGCCACGTCCATTCGGTTGAGTGAACGCAAGAGTGGCCCGTGCGGCGGGGTGTCGGCTTGATGGATTTAGTCTGTGTCGATGACGAAATCGGCACAGCATCCGCAGCTGTCAGTGGGTGTGGGGCAGGTGCTCGAACAGGGTCGTGCAGACGCCGGCAATGTGCTCGTCCAGAAGCTTCACCGCCAGGTCCACATCCCCGGCGCGGCAGGCCGCCAGGATCTCGCGGTGTTCGTGATCGGCCCGTTCCTTACCGGCCGACAAGCTCATCTGAATGCGTAGATAACGCTCCAGCTTGTCGTTGACCGATCGGATCAGACTCACCAGAAACGGCCGCTGCGCCGGCTCGTACAGGCAGGAATGCAGTTCCCAGTTGAGCTCGGCCCAGCGCCCCACGTCGTCCTCGCCGATGAACTCCTGACAGATGCGCTCGGCACGGGCGAAGGTCTCTTCGGTCATGTTCGGAATGGCCAGGCGCAGAATCTTGTCCTCCAGCAACATCCGCACTTCGAACATCTGCGCCAGTTCCGCATCGGAAACCCGCGTGACCATCGCCCCGCGATTGCGCTGGAACATCACCAACCCTTCGGCCTCCAGCCGCTTGAGAGCTTCGCGCACCGGGATCTTGCTGACATTGAACTGGCGGGCGATGTCGTCCTGGCGGATCGGCTCATCCTCGGCAAAATGCCCGGCGACAATCGCATCCCGCAGATGGCGGGTGATGATTTCCGAAGTCGAAGGCGTGTTACCAAGGTCGGGTGCGTTGAGTTTGGGTAGGTTCACGGCGGCGGTCATTTGGAGTGAGATAGCGCTAGGGTATACGAAATTCTTTTGCTGATCTTCCCCGGTTCGACGTCGATGCACCCGATGTCGGTCATGCAACCCGCTACAACAAAACGGGCGCCTGTCAAGGCACCCGTTTTCATTCAGGCCTGCGCCAAACCTGATCCTCTTAAAGGTATTCTGCAAGCCTTCTCAGAGGCTGTCCGGATCTCCGAAGAACATCTGAATCCTCGATCGCAACCAGCGCTCACCCGGATCATTATCCTGCGACCCGCGCCAGGCCATGTGCAGTTCAAAACTGCGCACTGGCAATGGCGGGTCCTCCGCCCGCACACCGCCAGCAGCAGTCAGTGCATCGGCGGTGTAGTCCGGCACGGTAGCCACGATGTCGGTTCCGGAGAGCAGGGTGCCCAGCCCGTTGAACTGCGGCACCGCGAGCACGACATGACGTTTGCGCCCGAGCTTTTCCAGTTCTTCATCGATGAAGCCGCTGAGGTCGCCGGCGAACGACACCAGTGCGTGGGGGCGAGCGCAGTAGTCATCCAGGCTCAACGGCCCCGGCACGGTGTCGGCGCGCAACAGCTTCGGCTGGCTGCGGCGCAGGACCTTGCGCTTGGCATTGGCCGGCAGGTCGGTGGTGTAACTGACGCCGATGGAGATCTCACCGGATGCCAGCAACCCCGGCATCAGGATGTAGTTGACCCTGCGCACCACCAGCACGATCCCCGGTGACTCCGCGCGCAGGCGCTTGAGCAGCATCGGCAACAATGCGAACTCGACATCGTCCGAAAGGCCGATGCGGAACACCGCGGTACTTGTGGCAGGATCAAATTCGGCTGCACGGCTGACCGCGGTGGAAATCGAATCCAGTGCCGGCGACAGCAGGGCGAAAATCTCGATCGCCCGGGCGGACGGTTCCATGCTGCGACCGGTACGCACAAACAAAGGATCATCGAACAACCCGCGCAGGCGCGAGAGCGCCGCACTGATGGCTGGCTGACCGAGGAACAGTTTTTCCGCGGCACGGGTCACGCTGCGTTCGTGCATCAATGTTTCGAAAACGATCAACAGGTTCAGGTCGACACGACGTAGGTCATTACGATTCATCTGGAGTCCTGGCAGAGTCAGCAAACTTGACGTGAGCGGCCATATGAGAACAATGGCCAGCAGGAATATTACGGGGAAAGGCTGGTACTCTGCACCGGGTAATTCAGATTTCCTGCCAAGGAGGCCAGTTTCCTGCGGCATTTGACGATGCTGTGGAATCAATGACAGGCATGTCGACTATTAATAGCCACTGATAGTGTTGGGTTGAAAGCCCAGCTAGAGTTCAAGGCATTAGAGGTTCATTTGGCGAGGTTTGCGATGTCCCGCACGATCCGTTTTCACAAGTTTGGTCCAGCCGAGGTGCTCAAATGCGAAGAGCATGCGGCGGCTCTGCCTGCACCGGGCGAAGTGCAGGTGCGCGTCGAAGCGATCGGCATCAGTTGGTATGACATTCTTTGGCGCCAGAACCTGGCCTCGTCCCATGCTCGCCTGCCTTCAGGCCTTGGTCATGAAATGGCCGGTATCGTCACCGCGGTCGGTGAGGGCGTGGATGACCTGGCGGTTGGTGACAAGGTTGCCAGCTTTCCGGCCCAAAGCCCGAACGATTACCCAGTCTACGGCGAACAGATCGTTCTGCCGCGCTCGGCACTGACCCGCTACCCGGATGTGCTCAGCCCGATTGAAGCCAGCGTGCACTACACACCGTTGCTGGTTGCCTATTTCGGCTATACGGATCTGGCACGGGTCAAACCCGGGCAGTTTGCCCTGGTGACCGACGCCAGCCACTGCGCAGGCCCCTCGTTCGTACAACTGGGCAAGGCCTTGGGTGTTCGAGTGATCGCCGCGACCAAGAGCGCGGAGGAACGTGAATACCTGCTGTCGCTGGGTGCCGAGAAAGTCATCGTCACCGAGGAAGAAGATCTGCTGATGCGGATCAACAAAATCACCGATAACCGCGGCGTGGATGTGGTGTTCGATGGTTTGGGCGGTCCTCAGATGTCGTTGCTTGGCGATGTGCTGGCGCCGCGCGGCAGCCTGGTGCTGTACGGCCTGCAAGGTGGCAACCAGACGCCGTTCCCGGCCTGCGCAGCGTTCCAGAAGAACATTCAGTTCTTCGTACACTGCATCGGCAACTTCACGGGCAAGCCGGAACTGGGCATCACCCAGGACCAGGTCGCACTGCAACGTGCCTTGCGCGACATCAATCAGCTGACCGCCGATCGCGTTCTGCTGCCGCTCAAGACTCGGGTCTTCCCGTTTGCCGAGTTTGTCGAAGCACACCGCTACATGGACGAATGCCCGTGTCGCGAAAGGGTTGCGCTGCAGGTCCAACCGGCCTGATTTACCCCTGAAGATCACCCTCGAAGAGTCCGTGCGCCCACGGACTCTTTCGCTTTCTGCGCTTTGCTTCATGAGACGCCTTTGGCCTGTCGACGGAACTGTTCAGCAACTGAACTGGTTTTTGCTCTCGATCCGTAGCTTCTAATCGGCAACTAAGCCCTGATAATTGGATGACTACTTTCATCTCAAGGAATGAGCCATGGACGGGTATCAGGTCGATACTTTTTAATGCGCTGCACGGCTGTCTATTGAAAAATAAGCGCACTCTTACACAGTTGCAGAACAATCGTCGGCAACTTCTTTCTTTATTCTTTGTATTAAACGTCTGTGGGATTCTGTAGGGCGTTTCCTAGGATGTCGCGATCCGCTGCCGAAAACCCTTGAGGCCGGGCTTTTCGGCTCCTTGCGTGTGCTCATGGGTGTTTCCACCCGTTCAGTATCTGAAATGCCGAGCTGAAAATTTCAGTGTTAGCATTCGGCCATACATCCACTCATCAAATCATATCCAGGCACATTCCCTGCGCTGTGTGTGCAGTTGTTTGCGCAATATCGAACTTACGAGCATCAGGTAAATAAAAATGACCAGTATTCATGATCAAGCGATGACCTATGTCTACCAACAAGTGCTGCAGCGATTGCTGAGTTTCTTTTCCCGTGCAGAACGCACGGCACTGCAGTTGTTGATTCAACGCCTGGGGTTTGCCGCCGGGGGCATGGAGCGCATAGGTGACTTCAAGGTGCTGGTGATCCAGTCCGGTTCTCGTGACAGTTGCTACACCCTGGCGTTGCTGCGCGCCGCACAATTGTCCATCGCCAGCCGGGCGCCGGCGACGTTCCATTTGCGGGTGGCGACCTTGCGCTTGAACGGCAGCAATCCGACTGCGCTGGAGAACATCCATCGCACCTGCAGCGCCTTGTTCGTCTATGACGATCCACGGGTTGAAGTGCTGATGGTCGATAACCGGGAAGTCCTGGCGCTCGATCACTCGGCACCGATTTCCCCGGCCGGGCACGAATCCAATCGGACGAACCTGCTGATGCTGGGGTATCGTCGGGTCTGGGACGGACCGCTTGATCTGTGGGATGACGGTTATTTGTCCACCGGTGAGTTCTACGGGCAAATAGCTCGCTGGAACCATGGCGTCGATGCCTGGGTCAGCGGCGACACGCCTCGCCAGCAGAAACAGTTTATCGAGGGTTTGAAACGCGCGGCCGCCAAGGCCGGACTTCAGGCCTCGGACCAGCATGAGCCAGGCTACGCCGGGTTGTTCGCGCTGCTCGAGGAGCTGGGCAACCAAGGCTATCAGCGGTTTTACACCGAGGATGGCCTGGATCCGTGGCGCCCGGCCGAACAGTTTGAAACCTGTCGTAGCGCAACGTTCATCGATATCCACGACATGCTGGTGAGCAATCTGGAGGAGCGTTGGCCATTGCTCACCGAATTTCTCGGATTCCAGGCAGACGAGCTGGCGGCGCAGCTCAGTGACAACGAATACATCAGCTTTCCGGTTTCGGCGCATCTGCGAGGGCTGCAGGCCTGTTTCCTGCAGGGTCGCAGCTACGAGGCGGGCGTCGTCGAGTACCTGCAACAGACCTTGGTGATGATGTGCCGCAAGCAACTGCCGGACCGCTTGTGCGAATTGGCGGAGGAGGTATTTGGCGATCCGGCGATCCTGGCGGATCTGCGTGCACGGGCGACGGCCGAGGCACAGTGCAGTCTGGGTCTTAGCGAAGTGCAATTGGTGTGTCTGCTGTTTGCGCCTTTTGCTGACAATGCCGCGAACCTTGAACGTTTTCTGCGTCAGTGCCACCCCGGCATGTTGGTGGCCATGCCGGAGTTGCACCGGGCCATGAAGGGGCATCCGGTCGCGGATCAGGTCAAGCAATGGATGGTCGACGTCAGCGGCTTGCCGGTCAATTTGATTGGCAAGCTCTATCGCATGGGGCCGGCGCCTGCAAATGAGAGCAGGGCCTTTGAATTGGCGACCTGTGATCCGGACGTGGAAGCCGGCAACGACAACACCTCCATGACCGCTCCCCTGATGCCACGTGAGACGTGTCGACATGCCTTCGCTCCCTTGCCATGAAAGGCCCCCTACGGTTATTCGCTCTCGCGCCATTTGAGCGCCGAATGGCAAAGCGCCGGGAGAATTGTTCAGTCTCCAGGCGCTGCATACGCAACATCTGCGTTCGACAGCGATCACGACCTCTCCACCGCGCCGGGCTTGTTGGGGGAGGCGTTGTGCCAGGCGTCGATCGACAGAGCAGGGCTGTTCGGGATTTATAACATTGCGCTTGAATCGAGTCGGGATCGATAACGTCGCGCTGCGGTCAAACTGCCAGTAAACTGCGTTCCAATTCCTGAACCACTCTATTCCAGAGGTTTTGCATGACACTCAGTCATTTTGCGGGTAAACCGGCACCGGCAGAATTGTTGGTCGACATCCCGCGACTGGTAACGGCGTATTACACCGGCCAGCCTGATGCCGCCATTTCGACCCAACGCGTGGCTTTCGGCACGTCCGGGCACCGAGGCAGCTCCTTCGACCTGAGTTTCAATGAATGGCACGTGCTGGCGATCAGTCAGGCGATCTGCCTGTATCGCGAAGCCCAGGGCATCGATGGTCCGCTGTTCGTCGGCATCGACACCCATGCGCTGTCCACGCCGGCCGGCGCCAGCGCCCTGGAAGTGCTGGCCGCCAACGGGGTGACGGTGATGATCGCCGAAGGCGACGAATACACGCCGACGCCGGCCATTTCCCACGCGATTCTTTGCTACAACCGCGGACGCACCTCGGGCCTGGCGGACGGCATCGTCATTACGCCGTCCCACAACCCGCCGCAAAGCGGTGGCTACAAGTACAACCCTACCAACGGTGGCCCGGCCGATACCCACATCACCAAGTGGATCGAAGCCAAGGCCAACGAACTGCTGGGCAACAAGCTCGCCGGCGTCAAACGCATCAGCTACGAGCAGGCGCTGAAGGCCAGCACCACTCATCGTCACGACTATGTGAACACCTACGTCGCCGACCTGATCAACGTGATCGATTTCGATGCGATCCGTGATGCCAAGCTGCGTCTGGGTGTCGATCCGTTGGGCGGAGCCGGGGTGCGCTACTGGTCGGCGATTGCCGAGCATTACCGCCTGGATCTCGATGTTGTGAACAAGCAGGTTGATTCGACCTTCCGTTTCATGACCGTCGATTGGGATGGCCAGATTCGCATGGACCCGTCGTCCACTCACGCCATGCAGGGCCTGATCGGTCTCAAAGAGCGTTTCGACGTGGCGTTTGCCTGCGATCCGGACCACGACCGTCATGGCATCGTCACCCCCTCCGGCGGTCTGCTGGCGCCGAACAACTACCTCGCGGTGTCCATCGATTACCTGTTCCAGAACCGTCCGCACTGGCGTGCCGATGCGGCCGTGGGCAAAACCGTGGTCAGCAGCGGCCTGATCGATCGCGTGGCCAAGCGCTTGGGCCGCCGTCTGTACGAAGTACCGGTCGGCTTCAAGTGGTTTGCCGATGGTCTGTTCGACGGTTCCCTGGGTTTTGGTGGTGAAGAAAGCGCCGGTGCATCGTTCCTGCGCAAGGATGGTGGCGTGTGGAGCACCGACAAGGACGGCTTGATCCCGGCGCTGCTGGCAGCCGAAATGACCGCCCGCACCGGGCGCGATCCAAGCCAGGCCTATCGTGCCTTGACCGACGAATTGGGCGAACCGTTCTCGGTGCGCGTCGACGCCAAGGCCAATCCGGAACAGAAAGCCCTGCTGAGCAAGCTGTCGCCGGCGCAGGTCACGTCGACCGAACTGGCTGGTGAAGCGATCCAGAGCATCCTCAGCCATGCACCGGGCAACGACCAGGCGATTGGCGGTTTGAAGGTCATGACCGAAAACGGCTGGTTCGCGGCGCGTCCATCGGGCACCGAGGACATCTACAAGATCTATGCGGAAAGCTTTGTCAGCGATGAGCATCTGAAGCAGTTGGTGGCTGAGGCCCAGACCCTGGTGGATGGTGCTATTTCCGCGAAATAAGTGATGGCCTGTAGTGAGGGGACTTACCCCGTCACCACAAAAGGGCTAAGCGAAAAAAAGGGGGGCGACCATTCACGGTCGCCCCCTTTTTTTATTGCGTGTGGTTTGGAGGTCACTTCATTTTCGACTCAGACGCGGTCTCGTGTAGGAGCTGGCTTGCCAGCGATGGTCGTTAACGATAACGCGTATGAACTGAATAAACGCGGCGCACTTGAGTCTATCGCCAGCAATCGAGCGTCGACCGGCCGTTCCTACAGTTTTCCGGGATTGCGTGAAGAACCCTTTTTTTGCCCGACAGTTAATGGATCAGGCCAGATCCACCAACACGATTTCACTGTCCTCAACGGCGGTCACTCGCAGTACCTGCTCATCGGCCACCGCAACACCGTCTCGAGCTTGTGCACGCAAGCCATTGACCTCAATGGCACCCGTAGCCGGCACCAGGTAGGCACGGCGGCCATGGTCCAGATGGTACTCGGCACTTTCACCGGCCTTGAGGTTCGCCGCCACCAGTCGCGCATCGGCTCGAATGCGCAGGCTCTGATCGTCGCCGGCCTTGCCGCTGGCCAGAGTCACGAAACCTTCGCGCTGGCCTTTGGGGAAGGGTTTTGCCCCCCAGGACGGCGCCAGGCCCGATTCATTGGGGATGATCCAGATCTGGAAGATCTTGGTCGGTTTCGCTTCCAGGTTGTATTCGCTGTGGGCGATGCCGGTGCCGGCGCTCATGACCTGCACGTCACCGGCCTCGGTACGGCCCTTGTTGCCAAGGTTGTCCTGGTGGGTAATCGCACCTTCACGCACATAGGTGATGATTTCCATGTCCCGGTGCGGGTGCTGCGGGAAACCGGTGCCGGGGGCGATCACGTCATCGTTCCATACCCGCAGGTTGCCCCAGTTCATGCGCTTGGGGTCGTAGTATTCGGCGAACGAAAAGTGGTGATGGGCATCCAACCAGCCGTGGTGCGCGCCACCGAGCGAGTTGAAAGGTCTGAGTTCAAGCATGATCGTCTCCTGAAAAGGTTCGTCATGGGGCAGGGTGCCTGGGCCACGTGGCGAGACCGGTGGTTGATGACGGGCATCATCCTTCAGCCAACGATCGAGAAAAAGCGTAAAAACTGCCTCATAAACATCGAACAATTTGATATGAAACAACCTGGAAACGTTCTTATCCAACATTCAATTCAACGCATAAGCCAATGAACCGAAAGCATTTCACTAGAACTCAACGGCAAATGCAGACACCATAGCTTCCACTGCCTCGAACCCTGGAGTCCGTCCGCGTGTCGCAACACACCCCCGATCTTCCACCCGAACTTCGTCCACTGGCCGAGATGCCGCTGCTCAAGCGCCTGGCCGCGCGTTTTTTTGGTCACGGCCTGACGCGCCTGCGCGCACAACACCGTGCCTCCTGGCTGCACGGCCAGGCGGACGGCTTTCGCAGTGGTCACACCGCAGGCGTGGAATACGGTTACAAGGAAGGCAAGCTTGAGGGGTTGGAAGAGGGCCGGCAGGTCCTGCTGATCCGTGACTCGCGCTCGACCGAGCATCGCCCGCCCAATATCGATGATCATCTGTTTGACGATTGGCGCCTGCCGCTGACCGCCGACATCAAGAAGCGCATGAAAGCCGACGTCGCCCGCCTGCTGCCGGCCCACGCGCAACCCAGTGCCGCCCAGTGGAAGATGATTTTCAGCGACACGCCGTCAACCTCGGTGATCGCCGGCGCCGGTGCTGGCAAGTCGACGACCCTGGTGCTGCGTATTGTGCTGTTGACCCATTACCTGGGGTTTGAGCTGGATTCGATGACGGTGGTGACCTTCACCCGCGAGTCGCGCAAGGACTTCATCAACAAGCTGATCGAACTGTTCGCGCTCTGGGGGCGGTCGCTCAGTTTCAAGGAGGCGCGGGATCTGGTGCGCACCTTCCATTCGCGGATCCTGCCGATGGTGCGCAGCCTGCCAGGCTTCGAACGCCTGCAAGCTTTCGAAAACCTCAGTCTGCGTGCATCCAGCGGTGATGAAGAGGTGGACAGCAATCCGTTCGACCTGCGCATCAACGATGCCCAGCGCCAGCAACTCAACGCCTGCTTTCACGCCTTGCATACCCGAGACGAGCGCTTCCGCGAATTGATCAGGCCGTTGTCACGCCACGCCTTGCAACTCAAGGAGCTGGAGCGCGATCATCCGGATGTACAAAAGCGCATGGCGGTCACTGAGCTGGCGGCCAAGCGCGATGAAGAACTGTGCGACACGATCGAGGACCTGTGGTTTCGCGCCGAGGCCTGGCCGATCAAGGGCATCGAACCGAGTCGCCAGACTTTCGATATCAATGGCTCGGTATTCCATTGCCATGGCTACATCCCATCCCTGGATGCCTGGGTGGTACTGGGGTTCGATCCCCGGGAGAATGCCCAGGTCACTCGCCCCAACGCCAAGTTGACGGTGCGCGCCGAATGGGCGTTAAAGCGCACCCTGTTTCAAGCTTTCTGTCGTAAACCATTGATATGGCTGGATAGTTACGAATCGTCCAGGCGTGTACTGGCGTCACTCGCCGGCGACGCCAGCGCCGGGCCAGGCTTCGAATACAAGGTCAAGGGCGAGTTGGCCGCAGCACCGTTGCTGGATTGCTTTGTTGCGGCGGCCGGATTCATCGAGAACCTTGGCCTGGACGTGCCCAACGCCGTGAGCCAGATGAGTTTCGCCAAGGACGACCCGGACCGGTTTTTCTTCGAGGCCCTGAGCCTGTACTGGCGCGCCCTGGAAGATCATCTGCTCGATCAGAAACCGCCGATCATGACCTACAACCGGATGTTTGCCCTGTTCAGCGAGCATTCCCCGGAGAATCTCAAGCTGCTGAGCGATGAGCTGTTGCGGCCGCTTTCGCACCTGATGATCGACGAATTTCAGGACGTATCGCCGCAAATCGTTTCCTGGATCCGCGCCAGCCTGAGTGAAATCCGTAGTCGCGGTCCGAGCATGCACGTGGGACGCGGTGCCCAGCGCTCATCATTGCTCTGCGTCGGCGACGACTGGCAATCGATCTATGGGTGGCGTGGCAGTTCTCCGAGCTACTTCATGGAGTTCAACAAGGAGTTCTCCTCGCCGAGCACCACCAAAGTCATGCTCAGCGACAACTATCGCAGCCACCAGCACATCATCGATGCCGCCGAACACATTGTGCGGGCCGCACCGGCGATTGCCGGCAAAAAGGCGAAGGCCAGCGGCGAGCCGAAGGATTTGCTGCCGGTCAACGTTCTTGATCGCGACGATCCGGGCATGGCCAGGCGCCTGATCGAGCACTATCGCCAGGGCGATTCAATCTTGATGCTTTATCGAAAAAGTAGCGATAAGTCATTGATAGAAGAGCATATTAAGTCTGTAGTTAATGTTGATTCTAGCTTGCCCCAGGCAGCACGACGCCTTAAGCAACTGACCTATCACAGCGCCAAGGGGCTGCAGGCCGACGCGGTGTTCCTGCTTGGCGATTGCCAGCACCTGACCAGTTCGCCTTACAAGAATCAGGTTTACCGCATGGCGGGACTGGGCAAGCCCGGCGACAGCGAGCCGTATGACAATGCGCAGAAAGACGAAATCCTGCGTTTGGCCTATGTGGGCATTACCCGGGCGGTGAGTCATTGCTACTGGTATGTCGATGGGCAGGATACACAGGCCGCCAACATGCCCAAGGCCTCCGATCGGATTGGCAAGGGCAAGGCGTTTTTTGCCGATCATCGCCAGGGCAGATGAGGAAACTGTAGGAGCGAGCCTGCTCGCGATGGATTCAAGAGCGCCGCGTTTAACCAGTGAACACGCGTTATCGTTAACGACCATCGCGAGCAAGCTCGCTCCTACATACAATCAATCGGACTCAGGCATAACTCCTGAGAGTCTCCGGCGGAATGAACGCTTCCAGCTCATCCTCCACCGCTTCGATTATTCGCTCGACATCGGCGGCATTCATGACCGTCGCACAAGGAATACCGGCAATGGCGATCATGGTCTCGCCACTGGCCCGATCAAACAGACGGGCAATCATGCTGCCCGGGGCATCCATGCTCGCCTCGAATCCCATGGGATGAAAATGCCAGCGCATCAGCTGGCAGGCATTTGGAAATGTGACCTTGCTGAACCCTTTATTCATATGTTGCCCGCCTTCTTCATCGAGCGCTTCCCTTAGCTCACGTTAGGAGGGAAGAACCTTCATTGGCTCAACCAGTAACAGAATTTAAAAGTAGCATCCGGTTGTGAAAAAAATGTGCTTTTTTCAGTTCGTTTGGCGATTGCCGTATTTGTTTTGATTCAGGTCACCGTTCCAGCGCGGCTCGCCCAGCCAGGCAGCCATTGAAGCGGGCGGGAAACTTCGGCAAGCTCGGTTTTTTTTCGTCGAGACCCTTATGCACGCCGAGGATGATGGTCCGCAGCAAACCCAGGCCACGGGCGAGACGGTCATGCGGTATCACTTGTGCTGGAAACACCGGGATCTCGACGGAGTCATGGCGTTGTATCACCCCGAGATTCAGTACAGCGACTTTTTCCAGAACCGCGTGATGGGGCTGGACGAATTGCGTGATTACGTAGGCAACAGCATGCCCCGCGATCCGGATGAAGCACTGGAACACTCGGACCGCATTCGCCTGGACGGTAATACTGCGTTCATTCAGTACCGCATAACCCTGCGCGGCGGGGAAGGCCTGGTGTCGTTTCGCGCCAGCGAGGCCATCACCGTGAGGGACGGACTGATCTGGCGGGTCAACGAGTACGCCTCGCTGGTTCACGAGCAAGCAACCGGCAGAACCATCGGCACGCAGCGTCCGGCGGTCAGTCGCCTCGGCTTGTCGCCGCGCCAGTTGAGCTTCATGGCCAACGATTTGCAGCAGTATTTCCAGCGTCAGCAACCCTATCTCGACCCTGAACTCGACCTGCAACGGGTGGCCAGGGAATGCGGGTACAGCCGCAATCAGATTTCCTATCTGCTCAATCAGGTGCTTGGCCAGAGCTTCTATCGCTACGTCAACCAGGCCCGCCTGCAACACCTGCTGGCAGCGCTGGAAAACGCCACGCCACCGTGGCGCATCGATGAACTGGCATTCGCCGCGGGCTTCAATTCGCTGTCGGCGTTCTACAGTTGTTTCCGCCAGCACACCGGTCAGTCGCCCAAGGCCTACGCCAAACAAATTTCTTTGCGTGCACGCGCGCAAGACAGCCTCTGAACCCACGCACTAGGATCAACTCCATCGAAGTTTGAGTGGCGGAGTCTTGCATGCCGGCGTGGCGCAGTATCAGTTTGTGGATGGACCAACTCGACGAGCCGCTATTGGCACGTCCGGCGCTGGAACAGGATCTGGACATCGACGTGGCAATCATCGGTGCCGGTTATACCGGGCTGTGGACCGCGTACTACCTCAAACGTCAGGCACCGCAGCTGAACATTGCCATTATCGAGGCGCAGACTGCCGGTTTTGGTGCCTCGGGCCGCAATGGCGGCTGGCTGATGGGTAATCTGTTAGGCGAAGACCGGCTGCTGGCCGGCCTGTCACCGGAGCAGCGCCGGGCGTCCTATGACTTGTTGCACAACATCCCCGATGAAGTGCGAGTTGTCCTCGAGCGCGAAGGTATCGACTGCGATTTGCGCAAAGGCGGGGCATTGTATTGCGCCGCCCGCTACCCGGAGCAGGAAGCCAGCCTTCGCCTCTATCTGGACAAGCTCTACCGCCAGGGCCTCAACGAAAACGATTACCGCTGGCTCGGCCCGGAACAACTGGCGCAACAGATTCGTATCGCCAAACCCTATGGCGGCATCCATGCGCCCCATGTAGCGACCCTGCACCCGGCGAAACTGGCGCGCGGCCTGGCACGCACGGTCGAGCGCATGGGGGTCAGGATCTACGAAAACAGCCCGGTCACCCAATGGCACTCCGGCAGCCTGCGCACGGCACAAGCCTCGGTGCGCAGCCGCTGGGTGGTGCCGGCGGTGGAAGGTTATGCCGTCACGCTGCCACCGCTGGGGCGTTATCAGTTACCGGTACAAAGCCTGATCGTCGCCACCGAACCGCTGTCCGCCGCCACCTGGGACGAAATCGGCCTCAGTCAAGGGCAGGCTTTCGGTGAAAGCAGCCGTCAGGTCACTTACGGCCAGCGTACCACCGACAACCGGCTGATCTTCGGCGCCCGGGGGGGCTACCAGTTTGCCGGTCGATTGCGCCATGACTTCGACCTGACCAGCAGCGAAATTGAGTTGCGCCGGTATCTGTTCGGCGAGCTGTTCCCGCAACTCAAGAATGTGCGCATCAGCCATGGCTGGGGCGGCAACCTGGGCATGTCCCGGCGCTTCCAGCCGCACATGCTGTGCGACCGGGCCAGCGGTATTGCCTTGTCCGGCGGTTATGGCGGGGAGGGCGTCGGTGCCAGCAACCTGGGCGGGCGAACCCTGGCGGACCTGATCCTGGAGCGCGATACCGAGCTGGTCCGCCAGCCGTGGGTCATTGCCCAGGGCGGGCTCGACGCACTCAAGGCATGGGAACCCGAGCCGTGTCGCTGGCTCGGCTACAACGCGATCATCCGCAGTTTCGTTCACGAAGATCAGACCCTGGCCAATCCGGTCAGCGCGCCCTGGCGACGCAAACTCGCCAGCGGAATCGCGGGGTTCATGGAAGGTTTCATGCAGTAAAACGGCGCGCTCTTCAACTACAGGCTTTATCGACAGGTACTCCCATGAGCATCACGCAATTCAAGAACACCACAACCATGAAGCTTGAAGAATCGAACCCGGTCACCGTGCCATTGGGTACGCCCGTGGCCGTGGCTTCGACTACCAGCGTGGAGCGCGACGATGGCGTCGAAACCGGCGTCTGGGAATGCACGCCCGGTCGCTGGCGGCGGCAGATCGTCGCCCAGGAGTTCTGTCACTTCATCCAGGGCCGTTGCACCTTCACTGCGGATGACGGCGAAACCCTGCACATAGAAGCCGGCGACGCACTGATGTTGCCCGCCAACACCCTCGGGATCTGGGATATCCAGGAGACCGTGCGCAAGACATACGTTTTGATTTTTTGATTATTTGATTGCCTGCCAACAACAAAAAACCCTACAGGAATCGACTCATGCTCCGAAAAACAGTGACCCTGTTACCCCTGATGCTCGCCGCTTCAATCAGTCAGGCGGCGGAAACCGTCAAGATTTACAACTGGTCGGATTACATCGCGCCGGACACCACGAAGAACTTCCAGAAAGAAACCGGCATCGCCTTCACCTACGACGTCTACGACAGCAACGAAACCCTCGACGGCAAGTTGATGACCGGCAAATCCGGTTACGACGTGGTGTTCCCGTCCAACCATTTCATGGCGCGGCAGATCGAAGGCAAGGCGCTGTTGAAGCTCGACAAGAGCCAGTTGCCGAACTGGAAGAACCTCAACCCGGTGTTGCTCAAGGCCTTGCAGACCAACGATCCGGGTAACGAACACGGCTTCCCGTACCTGTGGGGCAGTACCGGCATCGGCTACAACATTGCCAAGGTTAAAGCGGTGCTGGGCGATAACGCCCCCGTGGATTCCTGGGACCTGATCTTCAAGCCGGAAAACATGCAGAAACTGCAGAAGTGCGGTGTGGCCATCCTCGATAACGGCCCGGAACTGCTGCCCGCCGCACTGAACTATCTGGGGCTGGCGCACCACAGCAAGAACCCGGAAGACTACAAGAAGGCCGAAGCGCTGCTGATGAAAGTCCGGCCTTATGTCAGCTACTTCCACTCGTCCAAATACACCAGCGACCTGGCCAACGGCGATATCTGCGTGGCGGTCGGGTTCTCCGGCGACATCCTGCAAGCGGAAAATCGCGCCAAAGAAGCCAAAAACGGCATCGACATCGGCTATTCGATTCCCAGGGAAGGTGCTGCGATCTGGTTCGACATGGTCGCCATGCCCGCCGATGCCCCGGATGAGAAGGCCGGTTACGCCTTCATGGACTACCTGCTGCGCCCGGACGTGATGGCGAGCATCAGCAACCATGTGCACTACGCCAATGGCAACGAGCAGGCGGACGGCCTGATCGACCCGGCCATCAAGAACGATACCAAGGTTTACCCGAGCCCCGAGATGATGGGGAAATTGTTCGCGCTGGAAGCGATGCCATTGAACATCGACCGGATTCGTACCCGGGTGTGGAACAAGATTCGCACCGGCAGCTGACGAGCGGTATCAGGCCATCGGGAAAGGGTGTCCCGATGTGCCATCAGCCGGCTGGCTCGAACGTACAACGCATTTGCCCCGAGCCAGGGATCTGCAACAGGGGCTCGTTATCGGTTTGCCAAAAGCTGTAGCTACCCCGCAAATCCTTGCCGATGTATTGACTTGCATAATCGTTCGGCACCTGGATAAGCGTGGCAGAGGTGTTCGCCCATTTCAGGTACACCACGCGCGGCTCGACATTGAAGAAAGTGGCGGCAATCAATGCGTTCAATCCTGTGCAACGAAAGGCCACGGGGCCATCGGTGAGCCTGCTTGGATCCTTGGTCCTGGCAATGGCCGAACCCTGGCGAAGCTGGTGTGCGCGTTCGGCATAACTGCGGATCGTGCATGCCTTGGGCTCTGCCTTGGTGGCACATTGATTGCGCGCGTCGACCCAGAAGCGCTGTTCGATCTCGACCTTGTCGGGACGCGGCACCGAATGATCGTCCGTGAGCGCCAGGCGATAAAGGCGTGTCAGTTCGATCTCCATCTGCTTGAGCTGTGGGTCGCGACAGATCAGCTTCTCGACGGATGCGCTGGCCCTGGCACAGTCGAAGCTGGTTGCCAGGACCGTAGTCGTCCCGGCATTCGCACAATTGCTCATTAGCGCACCAGCGCTGGTGGCGATGAGAGCGGTCAAAAAGGGCGTGACCATTTTCATGTCGGCTTCACCCGGATCATTTCGTGAGGCCCGTGGTGCAAGGCAATCCATCGAGCCCTTGCACCGTCATTCGTTCATAGGCTGTATCGCAGTTTAAGGCAGTGTGCAAAACCTGCCACACCGGGGAGGGTTCCAAAGGGACGACAACGCCGGTTGTGTAGCCTTTCTGGAGCTGAAATCGCTATTGCCCGATGGTCATTCGTTACCTGTAATGGCCTCTTCACGAGCCTGCTCGCGAAGAACGATAACTCGGTATTCAGAGGTGATCACTTCATTGAAATGTTTAACAGATTAAACATATATAGTCGGACGATTCAACGCCCAGAAACTTACCTGTATTTAATAATTAAATTGTCGATTGTCCGACAATAACTCCCGTCCAATGTTTTTTAACTCAATACTTTCTGGGCACGCCCATTGTTTACGGGCACAGTCCTGAAATAGACAAATTTGACGTCAAAAAAGTAGTGGACGTTTGATTTCTGATTGTGTCAGTTTTCCTATGCCTTCAATGGGCGAGTGATAGGACGATCTCGCCAGGGATCGTCGTAATCTGACAAAAACTGTTCCATAGCTAAACAAGGAAGTGTGTTTATGTCGAAAGTAAAAGATCACGCTATTGATTCCGCCGAACAGGTGCTGCTGCCACTGTCAGCATTGGCGGCAAGTAGTTCTGCATTCAATCAAATCAATATTTTCAGCCATCAGTATGATCGGGGTGGCAACCTCACGGTCAATGGCAAACCCTCGTTCTCCGTCGACCAGGCAGCCAACCAGTTGCTACGCGACGGCGCCGCTTACCAGGACAAGGACGGTAGCGGCAAAATCGAACTGACCTACACCTTCCTGAATTCGGCATCGTCGAGCACGATGTACAAGCACGGGATTACCGGGTTCAGTCAATTCAGCGCGCAGCAGAAAACCCAGGCCGTGCTTGCCATGCAATCCTGGGCCGACGTGGCCAGCGTCACCTTCACCGAGAAGGCCAGCGGCGGCGACGGTCACATGACCTTCGGCAACTACAGCGGTGGTCAGGAGGGTGCGGCGGCGTTTGCCTACTTGCCTGGCACCGGGGCCGGTTACGACGGGACCTCCTGGTACCTGGTCAACAGCAGCTACACGCCCAACAAGACGCCGGACCTGAACAACTATGGCCGGCAAACCCTGACCCACGAAATCGGCCACACCCTGGGCCTGGCCCACCCCGGCGACTACAACGCCGGCGAGGGTTATCCGACCTACAAAGACGCCACCTACGGGCAAGACACCCGCGGCTACAGCGTCATGAGCTATTGGAGTGAAAGCAACACCAGCCAGAACTTCAGCAAGGGCGGCGTCGAAGCCTATTCGTCCGGTCCGCTGATGGACGATATCGCCGCCATTCAGCAGCTCTACGGCGCCAACACCACGACCCGCACCGGCGACACTACCTACGGTTTCAACTCCAACACCGGCCGCGACTTCCTGAGCGCGTATTCGTCGGCGGACAAGGTGGTGTTTTCGGTCTGGGATGCAGGCGGCAAGGACACCCTGGACTTCTCCGGGTTTACCCAGAACCAGAAGATCAACCTCAATGAAGCGTCGTTCTCTGATGTTGGCGGCCTGGTGGGTAACGTCTCCATCGCCAAGGGTGTCACCGTCGAGAACGCCATTGGCGGGTCGGGCAACGACCTGCTGATCGGCAATAACGTGTCCAACGAGCTGAAGGGCGGTGCCGGTAACGACATCCTTTACGGCGCTGGCGGCGCGGACAAACTGTGGGGCGGCGCAGGTTCGGACACCTTCGTGTTTGCCGCCAGCAGTGACTCCAAGCCAGGTGCGGTCGACCAGATCCTCGACTTTGTCAGCGGTCTGGACAAGATCGACCTGACCGGCATCACCAACGGCGCAGGCCTGCACTTTGTCAGCGCCTTCACCGGGGCAGTGGGCGATGCGGTGCTCAGCACGTCGGGCGGCAACAGTTTGTTGTCGGTCGACTTCTCCGGGCATGGCGTGGCTGATTTCATGGTCAGTACCGTGGGCCAGGCGGCGTATTCGGACATCGTGGCTTGATGTGAGACGAACAAGGAGGGCGGCGCTCGATGCGCCGCTCTCTTACCGTAAGCAGGGGGGCGGCCCGGAGTATAGAAAGCTATGAGGCACAGCGCCTTTTCCCGCAAGGCAAGCGCGTGGCTACTGGCAGCGCTGATGATGTTTTTTGGAGAGGAAACCATGGCAAACAGTCTGAAACTGGCGGATCCGTCAGAATTGGCCGGCAATTGGCTGGCTACGTTGAACGCCGCGCAAGACACGGACAAATCACCGCTCGTCGCTTCGAATGAATGCTTGATCGACCTTCTGCCAAACCAGACCCTGGGCGCTGGCGCGGACTGTTTCACTTCCTGGCTCGGGGAGCAGGCGATCGGCTGGTTTCCTGAACCGGACGGCATCGCAATCACCGGCAATGAGGGCTCGAAAATCCTGTTCCTCAGCCGCCAGTACGAAGGGCTTTATCAAGGCACTTTGCAGTCGGGTCGGATCATTACCCTCAAGCGGCCGATGGGTTTGCCGCAAGGCGGTCCATCGCCAGCCGCCGATACTTTATCGATCACAAAACTGTGTTCGTTACTTGTAACCGATAACGGGCAAACAATGTCTCGACACTGTGCAGACAGTTAACTGGAACCTCGCCCACGCGTGGCGATAAATATCAGTTCAGGAATAACCAATGAAGATGGCGAAGGCCCCAGCCACTGCACCATTAATCAAGGCACTGGGGGACTATAAGAGCATCTTGGTCAGTGTCGGTTGCTTTACCGCCCTGATCAATATTCTGATGTTGGCGCCCTCTATCTACATGCTGCAAGTCTATGACCGGGTACTGTCTTCGCAGAATGAAACAACGCTGGTCATGTTGTCGCTGATGATTGTCGGGTTCTTTGCCTTTATCGGTTTACTGGAAGCTGTTCGCAGTTTCATCGTTATCCGTATCGGCAGTCAGTTGGAGCGCCAATTCAATCTGCGGGTCTATCGGGCGGCGTTCGAGCGCAACCTGTTCAAAGGCGAAGGCAATGCGGGACAGGCGCTGGGGGATCTGACACATATTCGCCAGTTCGTCACCGGCCCTGCGTTGTTCGCGTTCTTCGATGCGCCGTGGTTCCCGGTGTACCTGTTGGTGATTTATTTGTTCAACATCTGGCTCGGCGTTTTTGCCACCGCAGGGGCACTGTTGCTGATTGCGCTGGCCTGGCTGAATGAGTCCATGACCAAAAAACCGCTGGGTGAAGCCGCCGCGTGCTCCCAGCAATCCAGCCAGTTGGCCACCAGCCATTTGCATAACGCCGAAACCATTCAGGCCATGGGCATGCTGGGGGCGTTGCGCAACCGCTGGTTCCAGATGCATTCACGCTTCCTCGGCCTGCAAAACCAGGCCAGCGACACGGGCGCCGTCATCAGTTCCTTGAGCAAAACCCTGCGCCTGTGCCTGCAATCGTTGGTGCTGGGCCTTGGCGCGTTGCTGGTGATCAAGGGTGACATGACCGCCGGGATGATGATTGCCGGCTCGATCCTGATGGGCCGCGTGCTGAGCCCTATCGATCAGTTGATCGCCGTGTGGAAGCAGTGGAGCGGCGCCAAGCTGGCTTACCGCCGTCTCGACGCCTTGCTGCAAGCCTTCCCGGCGGGCGACGAGGCCATGGCGTTGCCGGCGCCGAAGGGCCAGATCACCTTTGAGCAGGTCAGTGCGGCGCCTCCGGGGCAACGGGCGGCGGCCCTGCACCTGGTCAGTTTCAGCCTCGCAGCGGGTGAGGTGATGGGCGTGCTCGGTGCTTCCGGTTCCGGTAAATCCACACTGGCACGGGTACTGGTGGGTGTCTGGCCGACGCTCGGCGGTACGGTGCGGCTCGACGGTGCGGACATCCATCGCTGGAACCGCGACGACCTCGGGCCTTACATCGGTTACCTGCCGCAGGACATCGAGTTGTTCAGCGGCAGCATCGCGCAAAACATCGCGCGTTTTCGCGAGGCCGATCCACAAAGCGTCGTGGCCGCCGCGCAGCAGGCCGGGGTGCATGAACTGATCCTGCGCCTGCCGCAAGGGTACGACACCGTACTCGGCGAAGACGGCAGTGGCCTTTCCGGCGGGCAGAAACAACGGGTGGCCCTGGCCCGTGCGCTGTACGGTCAGCCGAGCCTGGTGGTGCTGGATGAGCCGAACTCCAACCTCGACACCGTGGGTGAAGCGGCGTTGGCCAGCGCGATTGCGCAAATGAAGGCCCAGGGCACCAGTGTGATTCTGGTGACCCATCGTTCCTCTGCGTTGGCCCAGGCCGACAAGTTGCTGGTGCTCAATGACGGGCGCTTGCAGGCATTCGGGTCGAGCCAGGACGTGCTCAAGGCGCTCTCGGGGGCTCAGCAAGCACAACAAGAAAAAACCGCGCAAGCGCCGGGCGGGCTCAGCATGAGCTGGCAGTCTCAGCCCGCGACAAGGAGTTCGGGCGTATGAGCCACAGCCAGGTTAACCCTCAAGACGAAGCGACGATGGAGCAGGACTACCTGGCTGGACAGCCTGAACGCGACGCGCGTTACTTCGCCCGCCTGGGCTGGATACTGGCGCTTGTCGGCGCTGGCAGTTTCTTCACCTGGGCCAGCCTGGCACCCCTCGATCAGGGCATACCGGTACAGGGCACAGTGGTGGTTTCGGGCAAGCGCAAGGCCGTGCAGTCAATGAGCAACGGCGTGGTCAGCCAGATTCTGGTGAGCGAAGGCCATCGGGTGAAACAGGGGCAGCCGCTGTTCCGGCTCGACCAGACCCAGGTCGCCGCGGACGTGCAATCGTTGCAAGCGCAGTACCGCATGGCCTGGGCCAGCCTTGCCCGTTGGCAAAGCGAGCGGGACAACCTCAAGCAGGTGAATTTCCCCGCCGAGTTGAGCAACGATCCCGACCCGCGTCTGGCGCTGGTGCTGGAAGGCCAGCGCCAGTTGTTCAGCAGCCGCCGCGATGCACTCGCCCGCGAGCAGGGCGCTTTGCGCGCCAGCATCGAAGGCGCTGGCGCGCAACTGGCCGGCATGCGCCGTGCCCGCAGCGACTTGAGTGCTCAGGCCGATTCCCTGCAACAACAGCTAAGCAATCTGACGCCACTGGCGGAAAACGGCTACATCCCGCGCAATCGGTTGATGGAGTACCAGCGGCAACTGTCGCAAGTGCAACAACAGTTGGCAGAAAATCTGGGGGAAAGCGGCCGGGTGGAGCAGGGCATTGTCGAGTCCCGCTTGAAGCTGCAGCAGCATATCGAGGAGTACCAGAAAGAAGTACGCACCCAACTGGCCGAAGCGCAGCTCAAAAGCGTGACGCTGGAAGAACAGTTGACCTCCGCCGGGTTCGATCTGCAGCACAGCGAGATCATCGCCACCGCTGACGGCATTGCGGTCAATCTGGGTGTGCATACGGTCGGCGCGGTGGTGCGTCAAGGCGACAACCTGCTGGAGATCGTGCCTCAGGACACGCGCCTGGAAGTGGAAGGGCGCCTGCCAGTCAACCTGGTGGACAAGGTCGGTCCGCATCTGCCGGTGGATATCCTGTTCACCGCCTTCAACCAGAGCCGTACCCCGCGTGTACCCGGTGAAGTCAGCCTGGTCTCCGCCGACCAGTTGCTCGACGAGAAAACCGGCGCACCGTACTACGTGCTGCGCAGCAGCGTCAGTGACCAGGCCATGGAGAAACTCAATGGCCTGGTGATCAAGCCCGGTATGCCGGCGGAAATGTTCGTGCGTACCGGTGAACGTTCGCTCCTCAATTATTTGTTCAAACCGCTGCTCGACCGGGCAGGCTCCGCGTTGACCGAGGAATAAGGATGTTCGGCTGTATGAATAAGCTTTCGATGCTCGGGGCGACGTTGATGTTGTTCGCGGGCAACCCGGCCGTGGCGGCCATGGGACCGTTCGATATCTATGAACAGGCATTACGCAATGATCCGGTATTCCTCGGCGCCATCAAGGAACGCGATGCAGGCCTTGAGAACCGTGCCATCGGCCGTGCCGGGCTGTTGCCAAGACTGGGTTACAACTACAACAAGGGTCGCAATAGCTCCAAGGTCACCTGGCTCGACGAGCGCAGGCAAAACCAGAGCGATGACCGCAACTACAGCAGTTACGGCTCCAACCTGACCTTGCAACAACCGTTGCTCGACTACGAGGCCTACGCGGCTTATCGCAAGGGCGTCGCGCAATCGCTGTTTGCCAATGAAAACTTTCGTGGCAAGAGCCAGCAATTGCTGGTGCGCGTGCTGGAAAACTACACCAAGGCGTTGTTCGCCCAGGACCAGATCGATATCGCCCAGGCCAGGAAAAAAGCTTTCGAGCAGCAGTTCCAGCAGAACGAGCAGTTGTTTCGCCAGGGCGAAGGTACTCGCACCGACATTCTTGAAGCCGAATCGCGCTACGAACTGGCTACCGCCGAAGAAATCGAAGCGCGTAATGAACAGGATGCATCTCTGCGCGAACTCGGCGCGCTGATCGGCGTGCCGGCGATCGACATTGCCGACCTTGCACCACTGGATCAAAACTTCCAGACCTTCACCCTGCAGCCAGCCAATTACGACACCTGGCATGAGATGGCCGTGGCCAACAACCCCAACCTGGCTTCCCAGCGCCAGGCGCTGGAAGTGGCGCGCTACGAGGTCGAACGCAACCGGGCCGGGCACCTGCCCAAGGTCAGTGCCTACGCCACGGTGCGTCAGAATGAGTCGGAAAGCGGCAATACCTACAACCAGCGCTACGACACCAACACCATCGGCATCGAAATCAATGTGCCGCTGTACGCCGGCGGTGGTGTTTCTGCATCGACCCGTCAGGCCAGCCGCGCGATGGAACAGGCCGAGTACGAACTGGACGGCAAGACCCGGGAAACCCTGATCCAGTTGCGTCGCCAGTTCAGCGCCTGCCTTTCGGGGATCAGCAAGCTGCGCGCCTATCAGAAAGCCCTGGTCTCCGCCGAAGCGCTGGTGGTGTCGACCAGGCAAAGCATTCTGGGCGGCGAGCGGGTCAACCTCGATGCGCTGAACGCCGAACAACAGCTCTACACCACCCGTCGGGACCTGGCCCAGACGCGCTACGACTATCTGATGGCCTGGACCCGGTTGCATTACTACGCCGGCACCTTGAGCGAGCAGGACCTGGCCAGGGTGGATGAGGCCTTCGGCCAGGGGCCGAGGGCGCAGTAGCTATTAAAAACAGTGTGGCGAGGGCTCACACAATGCCTGTCTGTCAAGCAATTGAACACCGCAGCCTCTGTAGTAGCGCGTTTTAACCAAGAGGAATTGAGGCAAGGCTTCCAGCAACAGGGATTCAGGCAACACAACTAAGGACGGTAGCTCGATGAATAACAAGTACAACAATCTAGCTTTGCTCTGCGCGTTGGTCACACTGGGCACCGCACACGCGGCACCCTACGTGGAAAACGGCAGGACAGGCGATCCCGCAAGCTGGCGCAGCACAGAATTCAACGCCGACTGGGGCCTGGGGGCGATCAACGCGCAGGATGCCTATGCGGCCGGTTACACCGGCAAAGGCATGAAACTGGGGATCTTCGACCAACCGGTATACGCCTTGCACCCGGAATTTTCCGGTGCCAATAAGGTCATCACGCTGGTGACCAGCGGCATCCGTGAATACACCGATCCGTACATTCCGGTCAAAGCCGGGGACGCCTTTCTTTATGACGGTTCGCCCTCGGTAGGCTCCAACGGCAAACTCGGTGCTCACGGTACCCACGTTGGCGGGATCGCCGCCGGCAGCCGTGATGGCGGGCCGATGCACGGCGTCGCCTTTGGTGCGCAGATTATCAGCGCCGACAACGGCGACCCGGGGCCGGAAGACGGTATCGTACGCGGCAACGACGGCGCGGTGTACAAGTCAGGTTGGGACGCCCTGATCGCCAGCGGCGCGCGGATCATCAACAACAGCTGGGGCATCGGCATTACCGACCGCTTCGACCTGGGAGGTCGAAACCCGGCGTATCCGCACTTCACCGCGCAGGACGCACAACTGCAGTTCAACGAGATCCAGACTTTGCTGGGGACCA
The DNA here is from genome assembly GCF_000282395.1 of Pseudomonas sp. GM55. Taxonomy (NCBI): domain Bacteria; kingdom Pseudomonadati; phylum Pseudomonadota; class Gammaproteobacteria; order Pseudomonadales; family Pseudomonadaceae; genus Pseudomonas; species Pseudomonas sp. GM55. The sequence continues at coordinate 44,638 of NZ_AKJJ01000050.1, forward strand.
AACCCGGCGGTGCCTACGACGGCGCCATCGCGGCGGCCCGCAGCGGCATCGTGACGATTTTCGCCGCTGGCAACGACTACAATCTCAACAATCCGGACGCCATCGCCGGCCTCGGCTACTTCGTCCCCGAGATCGCGCCGAACTGGATGACCGTCGCGGCCTTGCAGAAGAACCCGGACACCAACAGCCCCGAGCTCTACAACATCAGCACCTTCTCGTCGCGCTGCGGCTACACCGCAAGCTTCTGCGTGTCGGCACCGGGCAGCCGGATCTACAGCTCGATCATCAGTGGCACCCATGCCGCTGATCTGACCAGCGGTTACGCCAATTACAACGGCACCTCCATGGCGGCGCCGCATGTTGCCGGCGCCGCGGCGGTGTTGATGGAGCGCTTCCCGTACATGACCGGCGCGCAAGTCGCCAGCGTGCTGCGCACCACCGCCACCGACCTCGGCGCACCCGGCGTCGATTCGCTGTATGGCTGGGGCATGATCAACCTGCGCAAAGGCATCGACGGCCCGGCGATGTTCGTCACCGAGCAGGACATTCCCGAAGAGTTCCGCATCGACGGCGCCTACGGCTCCAGCCAGTTCGTCGCGGACTTGCCGGGTATCGGCGCGATCATCGACGCCGGCAAACCCACCGAGCGTGTGTGCAACGACGTGCACTGCGGGCTCGACGTCTGGCGTAATGACATTTCCGGCCACGGCGGTCTGACCAAGCAGGGCATTGGTACGCTGGTGCTGACCGGCACCAACACCTACGCCGGCCCGACGCTGGTCAATCAGGGCCGATTGGCCATCAACGGTTCGCTGCTGTCGGCCGTCACCGTCAATGACAATGGCATCCTCGGTGGTAACGGCAGCATCGCGGCACTCACTGCGAAAAGCGGCGGTACCGTAGCGCCCGGCAATTCCATCGGCACTTTGCAGGTGACGGGCGACGTGACCTTCGAGCCAGGCTCGACTTACGCCGTTGAGCTGTCGCCCACCCGCAGCGACCAGATCATTGCCGACGGCAAGGCCGCCATCGAAGGCGCAACGGTCAGCCTGTCGCTGGAAAACAGCCCAACACTGCTGACCACCGGCGAGGCGAAAACCCTGCTGGGCAATCAGTACAACATCCTGCAAGCCGTTGGCGGGATCGAAGGGCGTTTCGGTGCGGTGTTGCCGGATTACCTGTTTATTGGTGGCACCCTCGACTACACGGCGGGCGGCATTCAATTGGCGGTGGAGCGCAACGCGACCTCATTCGCGAGCACCGGCCGAACCCCGAATCAAAGGGCCGTGGCCGCTGCCGCCGAGCAACTGGGCGCAGGCAATCCGCTCTATGAAGCATTGCTGCTGTCGCCGACCGCCGCTGTCGCGCAACAAGCGTTCCAGCAACTCTCCGGTGAAATTCATCCGGCAATCGGCACGCTGCTGATCAACGACAGCCGTTACCTGCGCGATGCTGTCGGCGAACGTCTGCGCGAGCGTGATCTGTTCGACGCCACGGCACCGACCGATGAGCGCAGCAACGCCTGGCTCAAAGTGCTCGGCGCCTGGGGCAAGAGCGATGGCGGGCATGACAACGCCAGTTCCAACAGCTCCATTGGCGGGTTGCTGGCCGGTGTCGATGGCTTGCTCACTGAAGGTACGCGGCTGGGTTTCGTCACCGGTTACAGCGACAGCTCGTTGAGCATGGGCGATGGCACACATTCGCAGGCTAAGGTCGACAGCTATCACTTGGGCGCCTACCTGGGCCATGAAATCGATGCGCTGCACCTGAGCGTCGGCGGTGCTTACAGCTGGCATCGCATAGACGTCAAACGCGACCTGCAATTCGGCGACGTCAGCGGCAAGCAGAAATCCAAACGCGATGCGACCACCGCGCAACTGTTCACCGAAGCGGCGTATCGCCTGGACTTGCAACCGCTGGCGCTGGAGCCGTTCGTCAACCTGGCCTACGTGCACCTCAACAGCGACAGCTTCAGCGAAAAAGGAGACGCCGCCGCACTCAAGGGGGGTGAAAACAACCGCGATGTGGTGCTCTCGACCCTCGGCCTGCGGGCGAGCAAAGCCATTGCGCTGTCCGATCAGCAACAACTGGAACTGTCCGGCACGCTCGGCTGGCAACACAACCTCAGCAGCATACGTTCCGAAGACCACCTGGCCTTCGTCAACGGCAACACAGCGTTCAGCGTGCAAAGCGTGTCCATGGACCGCAATGCCGCGGTGGTCGGTGCTCGCGCTGGATGGGCGCTAGGGCGCGATACCCGTTTGAACATGGACTACAACGGAGTGCTCGGCTCCCGGGAAAAAGACCATGGAGTGGGCCTGACCCTGGACTGGCAGTTCTGATTTGACGCAAAGGAAGCAACAACATGGGACTGTTTGATTACAAAAAAGCCGGCAGTGCGGCTGGCAAGGCGTTGTACTCCGACGCGATCGCGCTGACCCTTTACGCGTACACGCCCACCGGTCAGCCACTGCCGGCGACCGCCTGGGCGCCGATTGGCGCCGCGGCCTTGGGCTATCAGGGCAAGGTTGGCGCCCAAGGTACCTTCCATGGCGAGAAGGACGGCTTCACCAGCGCCGAAGCCGAAATCCTCGGTAAATACAACGGGGCAGGGCAACTGATCGGCCTCGGCATTGCCTTCCGTGGAACCGGTGGCCTGGGCTACAGCAACACCTTTAACGACATGAAAAACAGCCTGCTGGCCGCGGTCGGCCCGGTGGATTACGCGACGAACTACGCGAAAAACGCCTTCGACACCTTGCTCGAAAACGTCGCCACGTTTGCCATCGCCCACGGTCTGAGCGCCAAGGACGTGCTGGTCAGCGGGCACAGTCTCGGTGGGTTGGGGGTCAACAGCCTGGCGGAGTTGAGCGGTAATAACTGGGGCGGTTTCTTCAAGGACGCCAACTACATCGCCTTCGCCTCGCCGACCCAGAGCGCCACCGGCAACAACGTGCTGAACATCGGTTACGAGAATGACCCGGTGTTTCGTGTGCTCGACGGCAGCACTTTCGGCAGTGGCTCGCTGGGCAAGCACGACGGTCGTCAGGAGTCGGCGACCAACAACATCGTCAACTTCAATGACCAGTACGCCTCCACCGTGCAGAACCTGGTGCCCTTCAGCATTCTCAATCCGCTGAGCTGGTCGGCCCATGGATCGCTGGGTTACGCCGACGGACTGAACCGGGTGATCGACTCGGCCTTCTATGACCTGACCGGGAAGGATTCGACCCTGATCGTCTCCAACCTGTCGGCGTCGTCTCGCGGCACCACCTGGGTCGAGGACCTCGGGCGCAGCGGCGAGCCGCACACGGGCAGCACGTTTATCATCGGCACCGACAGCAATGACCTGCTCAAGGGCGGTCTCGGCAATGACTTCATCGAAGGCCGGGACGGCGACGACCGTTTCCGCGACGATGGCGGCTTCAACATTCTGTTGGGCGGCAAGGGCAACAACACGTTCGAACTGCTCAAGCCTCTGCAGAATTTCAGCTTCGCCAACGATGGCGATGGCACGTTGTTCGTGCGTGACGCCTATGGCGGCATCAGCATGACCCGGGACATCGGCGCGCTGGTGAGCCAGGAGTCCGGATCATGGTGGAGCGCCAAAGACATCACCTGGACCGTCACCGGCAACGGCCTGAAAAACGGCAATGAACTGACCCACTACAGTCATTCGCTAAACGGTGATGCCCTCGGCAACACACTGTTGGCCGATGTCCGGGGCGACTGGCTGTTCGGCAACGGCGGCGATGACGTATTACGCAGCGACAAGGGGCACGTGACCTTCGTCGGCGGCGATGGCAACGACGTGATGCATTCCACCGGAGACGGCGGCAATACCTTCCTGTTCAGCGGCGCATTCGGATTTGATGCGATCAACGGTTACCAGGGCAGCGACACCCTGGTGTTCATGGGCGTTGAAGGCGCGGGGCAGGGCTATGACTACCGACAGCATGCCTCCCAGGCCGGTCAAGACACGGTGCTGAAGGTTGGCGACTTTTCCGTGACCCTGGTCGGGGTGGTGCTGGATAACCTGTCGACTTCCGGCTTTGTGTTTGCCTGACAGATTTTTTGTAACAGCACGGGAGGTTCCGGGGCACCCCGCGATCGAGGTGTCCTGGCCGTGAGCAATCTCTGACAATTCCAACAAAAAGAGAGGCAATACCCATGGGTGTGTACGACTACAAGAACCTGAGCACTGCAGACGCCAAAGCGTTGTTCACCGATGCGATGGCCATCACGCTGTACGCTTATCACAACCTCGACAATGGCTTTGCCACCGGTTACCAGCACAACGGCTTTGGCTTGGGTCTGCCGGCAACGTTGGTGACCGCGCTGATTGGCGGCACCGGCTCCCAAGGAGTGATTCCGGGTATCCCCTGGAACCCCGATTCGGAAAAAGCCGCACTGGACGCGGTACAGAAAGCCGGTTGGACACCCATCACGGCCGCGCAGCTGGGCTATGACGGAAAAGTCGATGCACGGGGAACCTTCTTCGGCGAAAAGGCCGGCTATACCAGCGCCCAGGTGGAAATCCTCGGTAAGTACGACGCCCAAGGGCACCTCATGGAAATCGGCGTCGCCTTTCGCGGCACCAGCGGCCCTCGTGAAATCCAGATCAGCGACTCCATAGGCGATGTCATCAATGACCTGTTGGCGGCATTGGGCCCACAGGATTACGCGAAAAACTATGTGGGTGAAGCCTTCGACAAGCTGCTCGCCGACGTCGCGGCGTTTGCCCGGGCCAACGGCCTGTCCGGCAAGGATGTGCTGGTCAGCGGTCATAGCCTCGGCGGGCTGGCAGTCAACAGCCTGGCGGATTTGAGCCGCGAAAAATGGGGCGGCTTCTTCCAGGATTCCAACTACATCGCCTACGCCTCGCCAACTCAAGGCAGCAGCGACAAGGTGCTGAACGTCGGCTATGAAAACGATCCGGTGTTCCGCGCGCTGGACGGTTCGGCGTTCAACCTGGCATCGGTCGGTGTGCACGATGCCAATCAAGCTTCGGCCACCAACAACATTGTCAGCTTCAATGACCACTATGCGTCGACCGCATGGAATCTGCTGCCGTTTTCCATCCTCAACATCCCGACCTGGGTTTCCCACCTGCCGACCGGTTATGGCGACGGCATGACCCGGGTGCTGGAATCCCGGTTCTACGACCTCACCAGCAAAGACTCGACCATCATTGTTGCCAACCTCTCGGACCCGGCGCGAGCCAACACCTGGGTCCAGGACCTGAACCGCAATGCCGACACCCACAAAGGCAGCACTTTCATTATCGGCAGTGACGGCAACGATCTGATTCAGGGCGGCAAGGGCAACGACTATCTGGAAGGCCGCGACGGCAACGACACCTTCCGCGATGCCGGTGGCTACAACATCCTGTTGGGCGGCAAGGGGCACAACGTGCTCGACTTGCAGCAGTCGGTGAAAAACTTCGACTTTGCCAACGACGGCGCCGGCAACCTGTACATCCGCGATGCCAATGGCGGCATCAGTATCACCCGTGACATCGGCAGCATCATGAGCAAGGAGCCGGGCTTTTTATGGGGGCTGTTCAAGGATGACGTGACCCACAGCGTCACTGCCAACGGGCTGGCGGACGGCAACCAGCTGACACAGTACGCGTCGTCGATAAAGGGGGGCGCGGGGAACGATACGCTCAAGGCACAGGCGGTCGGCGATTGGTTGTTCGGCCTCGACGGCAACGATCATTTGATCGGAGGCAAGGGCAACGAGGTGTTGATCGGCGGGGCCGGCAGCGACTTGCTGGAATCGGGGGGCGGGATCGATACGTTCCTGTTCAGCAGTGCGTTTGGCCACGACCGGGTGCTGGGCTATCAGGCGAACGACAAACTGGTGTTTCTCGGGGTGCAGGGCGTGTTGCCGAGCGACGACTTCCGGGCCCATGCCACGGTGGTGGGGCAGGATACCGTGCTGACGTTTGGTGATGATTCGGTGACGTTGGTCGGGGTCGGACTCGACAGTTTGTCGGGTGCGGGGATTGTGATCGCCTGAGGGTGATGCGGCGCCTGTAAGGGTGCCCCCGCTCCCACAAGGTTGGCGCATACCCTGTGGGAGCGGGCTTGCCCGCGATGAACGATAACGCGAAATTCAGTCTTCCTTGCGAATCGTGGTCACCTCGTCGGCCCTGACTTTCACTTTCGCCCCGGAAATATCCTCGAATTCGAAGAAGCCATCCTTGGTCCTGGTTTTCGGCATGTCCTTGGTCAAATACTGGGTGCCGTTCTGCAGGGTCACCACCGTTGGCGTCGAGCAACCGGCCAGCACCAGAAAGGCCGCTACCGCCAATGGCAAACCCAGAGTCTTGATGTTCATAACCACCTCTCAGTCTCAAAATGCTGCGACTGTCGCGCGCGACAGCACCCCTAGCGCGGTTGGTGCCATGGATCGACAGAAAGTTCGACGCGCCGGAAAAAATGACCTGACAGCACTTCCGCCTATCCTTTTCCGATTGCATCGGGGAGGGCGTTGCTGGTATCTGTACGCATAACCAGTATTCGCTCGCCATGGCCCATTTTCCCGTGACTGAAAACCCCCTCGACGATCCGTTCTATTACTTGAACAACTTCATGCAAGTGCTTGATTGGCTTGAGCATCGCTATGGCGATGTGTTGAGCGTCGAGGAGCAGCGGTTCATTCGCGACTTCAATGATTTGTCTCGCGAATCCCGGGCATTGCTGGTCAGGATGGTGATGCGCAAGGGCATTCATTTCAGGTGCAGCAAACTGCATTACGCCGAAATCGGTGACATTGCCAGCGCTGCCGAACCGCTCGTGGCACTGGGGTGGCTCGATGAGAAACTGCCATTGTCGGTCGAGGTGCTGTTCGACCTGTTGCTCAAGGCCGAAGTCGTTCAATATTTTGGCAACGCCATCGACCAGCCCAAGGGCAAAAAGACCGATTGGCTGCCGACACTGATCGAGCAGTTTCCCGAAGCGCGCAGTTTCGGTGAGTGGTGTCCGTCGCTGAACGAGCGCTTGTTCCGTTTGACCATCATGGGCCTGTGCGATCGCTTGCGCTTGATGTTTTTCGGCAATCTTTATCAGGACTGGTCCGAGTTCGTGCTGGCCGACCTTGGTATCTTCACCTACGAAAAAGTCGAATTCTGCGCTGATTCCCGGGGCTTTCGCAGCCGCGAGGACGTGGACGCCTGCATGTTCCTCCACCAATGCCAGCAGCGCTTCGAAGCCGGTGAGGCCTTGGCCGGCATCGTCGAGCAGATCAATGGGTTGACGCTGATCAACCCCTGGCTGCAAAGACGTCGTGACAAACTGCTGTTCCAGATCGCCCAGCACTGCGAACGCATGGCGGATTTCTCCATGGCGCTGGCGTTGTACCGTCATTGTGCCTACCCCGGCGCACGTCAACGGTCGATCCGCGTGCTGGAACGCTGCGGGGAATACGAGCGGGCCCTGGACCTCGCCACCCAGGCCGAACAATCACCACAAAGCGTCGCTGAACAACAACAGTTGCTGCGCATGTTGCCCCGGCTGCGACGCAAACTGGGCGGCCCGCCGGTGAAACGTCCGTCTGCGCGGGAAATGCTGCGTCTGGAACTGCAACTGCCCAGGACCGACCCGGTGATGTCGGTGGAATTTCACGTTCAAGCGCACCTGACGGAAGATTCGGCGCCGGTGCATTACGTCGAAAACAGCCTGATCAATTCACTGTTCGGCCTGCTGTGCTGGCCAGCCATTTTTGCGCCGTTGCCGGGGGCCTTTTTCCACCCGTTCCAGCGCGCCCCGGTGGACCTGCTCAGCGAAGACTTCCATGAGCGTCGGGCTGACCTTTTCGAAGCCTGCCTTGCGGAACTCGACGATGGGCGATACCGGTCGACCATTCAACGGCGCTATGACGAAAAATGGGGCGTGCAGTCGCCCTTCGTGTTCTGGAACGTTCTGAGCGACGAACTGCTGGAACAAGCCCTGGACTGCTTGCCGGCCGAGCACCTCAAACATTGGTTCAACCGCTTGTTGCTGGACATCAAGGCCAATCGCGCCGGCATGCCGGACCTGATCCAGTTCTGGCCGCAGCAAAAGACCTACCGCATGATCGAAGTCAAAGGCCCGGGGGATCGCCTGCAGGATAACCAGCTGCGCTGGCTGGAGTTCTGCCATGAACACCAGATGCCGGTTGCCGTGTGTTATGTGCAATGGGCGGAGCAGGGCGCTTGAGCTACAGCATCGCGGTTCGGGTGCTGTGTGAATTCACCGCCAAGACTGGCGACCTCGACCTGCGCTTCACACCTTCGCCGACCGCGCTGGAGGGCATCGTCGGGCACCGTACAGTGGCATCGCGGCGCAGCGAGGGCTATCAAAGCGAAGTCGCTCTTGAAGGCCAGTATCAGACACTGACGGTCAAGGGCAGGGCGGATGGTTATGACCCTGGGCAAAACTGCCTGGAAGAGGTCAAGACCTACCGCGGTGACTTGAGCAAACAACCGGCCAACCACCGTCAATTGCATTGGGCCCAGGCCAAGATCTACGGCTGGTTGATGTGCCGCAAACTGGATCTGCCACAGATCAACCTTGCGCTGGTGTATTTCGACATCGTCAGCGAAAAGGAAACCTGCCTGGTCGAGCCCTTCGAGGCCGCGCAACTGCAACAGTTCTTCGAGCGGCACTGCGCAAATTTCCTCCAATGGGCGCAACAGGAAGTCGCCCATCGCGACGGGCGCAATCTCGCGGCGCAGCATCTGGCGTTTCCCCACGCCGACTTTCGGCCGGGGCAGCGCCACTTGGCCGAGTCGGTGTTCAAGGCGGTCAGTACGGGGCGCTGCCTGATGGCACAGGCACCCACTGGCATCGGTAAAACCCTGGGCACCTTGTTTCCCGTGCTCAAAGCGCTGGCGCCGCAGCAACTGGACAAAGTGTTCTTCCTCACGGCGAAAACCCCGGGACGCAAACTGGCCCTGGACGCCGCGCAAGTGATTCTTGCCTGCGCCGATTCGCCGCCGTTGCGGGTGCTGGAGATGATCGCCCGGGACAAGGCCTGCGAACACCCGGACAAAGCCTGCCACGGCGAGTCCTGTCCACTGGCCCGGGGTTTCTACGATCGCCTGCCCGCCGCACGGCAGGTGGCCAGTCAACTGAGCCTGTTGAACCAGAGCGCCTTGCGCGAGGTCGCTCTGGCCCACGACATCTGCCCGTATTACCTGAGCCAGGAAATGGCGCGCTGGGCCGACGTGGTGGTTGCCGACTACAACTATTACTTCGACTTCAGCGCGCTGCTGTTCGGTCTGGCCCAGGCCAACAACTGGAAAGTCGCGGTGCTGGTCGACGAAGCCCATAACCTGGTGGAACGCGGCCGGCAGATGTACAGCGCCAACCTAGATCAGGCGACCTTCAACGGCGTGCGCAAGACCGCACCCGAAGTGCTGAAAAAGCCGATGCAGCGGGTCAACCGCGAGTGGAATGCCCTGCATAACGCGCAAACCGGCGCCTACCAGGCCTATGACAAGGCGCCGGAAAAGCTCCTTCAGGCACTGTCATCGTGCAGCGCCAGCATCGGTGACTACCTGAACGATCACCCACAAGGGCTGGACAGCACACTGCAGGGCTTCTACTTCGACATGCTGCATTTTTGCCGGGTGGCCGAACTGTTCGATGAGCAGTTCCTGTTCGACATCAGCAAGCGTGACCTCGAGCGCAAGCGCAATCTCTCGCAGCTGTGCCTGCGCAATGTGGTACCCGCCGGGTTCATCCGCCCGCGCCTGACGGCCGCGCGCAGCACGGTGCTGTTTTCCGCGACCCTCAGCCCCCGGCACTATTACGCCGATTTACTGGGAACACCGGCGGACACGGTGTGTATCGACGTCGAGTCGCCGTTTCACGCCGATCAACTGCAAGTGCACATCGTCAACCAGATCTCCACGCGGTTCGTCCATCGCCAGTCCTCTCTCGAACCGATCGTGGACTTGATCGCCCGACAGTTCTGCAAACGCCCCGGCAATTACCTGGCGTTTTTCAGCAGTTTCGATTATTTGCAGCAGGTGGCGCAGTTACTCGCCGAGAAACATCCGCACATCAGTCTGTGGTCGCAGTCCCGAGGCATGGGCGAAGCGCAACGTCAGCAGTTTCTCGATCAATTCCACGCCGACGGCCAGGGTGTCGGCTTTGCGGTACTGGGCGGGGCCTTTGGTGAAGGCATCGATTTGCCAGGTGCCCGGTTGATCGGCGCATTTATCGCCACGTTGGGGCTGGCACAGCTGAACCCGGTCAACGAGCAGTTGAAACGGCGCATGGCCGCGATTTTCGGTGCCGGCTACGATTACACTTACCTGTTTCCCGGTATACAGAAAGTGGTGCAGGCCGCTGGACGGGTCATCCGTACGCAACAGGACCAAGGGGTGGTGATGTTGATCGATGACCGTTTTGGCGAGGGCAAGGTCAAGCAGTTGCTGCCGCGTTGGTGGACTTTCCAAAAGCCCGGTATGACGCATACTCCAGAGAAACAATGAAGCGGTGGGATCAATGAGCGAAGATCGAACCAGGGTCAGTGCCATCGAAGACGGTCGTTTTCGGCTATTGATCGATGCGGTGATCGACTACGCGATCTACATGATTGATCCCGATGGCATCATCACCAGCTGGAATGCCGGTGCGAGGCGTTTCAAGGGGTATGAGGAAGCCGAGATCCTCGGCCAGCATTTCTCGCGTTTCTATACCGATGAAGATCGCCGTGCCGGCTTGCCCCAGCGGGCACTGGACACGGCCATTCGCGAAGGGCGGTTCGAGGGGGAAGGCTGGCGCGTACGCAAGGACGGCACGCGTTTCTGGTCCCATGTGGTCATCGATCCGATTCTCGACCCGTCGGGCACGTTACTGGGTTTCGCCAAGATCACCCGGGACCTGACCGATCGCAAAATGGCCGAGGAAGTCCTCAAACAGAGCGAGCAGCAATTCCGCCTGCTGGTGCAGAGCGTTACTGACTACGCGATCTATATGCTTTCGCCGGACGGACGCGTGAGCAACTGGAATCCTGGCGCCCAGCGCATCAAGGGTTACTTGCCGGAAGAAGTCATTGGCCAGCATTTTTCGATGTTTTATACCCCGGAGGATCGCGAAGCCCGCGAGCCACAACGGACGCTGGACATCGCCGTTCGTGAAGGGCGCTTTGAAAACAAGGGCTGGAGGATGCGCAAGGACGGTACGCGGTTCCTCGCTCATGTCATTGTCGACCCGATCTGGGGCGACACCGGCACCTTGCTCGGTTTTGCCAAGATTACCCGCGATATCACTGAAGTCACGCAAGCGCAGCAGGCGCTGGAGCAAACCCGGGAGGCCTTGTTCCAGGCGCAGAAAATGCAGGCCATCGGCCAGCTCAGCGGCGGGATCGCTCACGATTTCAACAACCTGCTGACGGTGATCCTTGGCAATCTGGAAATCCTGCGCAAACGGGTGACGGACGATCCAAAAATAATCCGTTTGATCGACAATGCCACCCAGGGTGCCTTGCGCGGTGTTTCCCTGACTCAGCGCATGCTGGCGTTTGCCCGACGTCAGGAGCTCAAGTCGGAACCGGTGCGGATACCGGCATTGGTGGACGGCATTTCCGGGCTATTGCGCAGCTCCCTCGGGCCTTCGGTGAAAATCGAAACGCGTTTTCCCGAGGGGCTCGACCCCGTGATGGCTGACCTCAACCAGCTGGAACTGGCGGTCCTGAACCTGGCGACCAATGCACGCGATGCCATGCCTCACGGCGGGACCCTCATCTTCAGTGCCAGTACCCATGAAGTGACGGACAGCGCCAGCTCATCCCTGGCGGCGGGGCGTTACGTTTGCCTGAGTATTGCCGATACGGGCGAGGGCATGGACGAAACCACGCTGGCCTCGGCGATGGACCCGTTCTTTACCACCAAGGGCGTGGGTAAAGGCACGGGCCTGGGGTTGTCGATGGTCCACGGCTTTATCGAGCAATTGGGTGGGCGCTTCATCCTCAAAAGCCAGAAGCACCAGGGTACGACCGCCGAACTCTGGTTACCGGTCGCCGCCAGTGATTCGGCCGCCCAACCGGTCGCCAAAACGTTGGCCGTGACGGTGCCTCGCCTGTGCGTACTGGTGGTGGACGATGACAGCCTGGTGTTGACCAGCACCAGCCTGCTGCTCGAGGACCTCGGGCACCGGGTCATCAGTGCGGCCTCCGGTGCCACGGCGCTGGAGCTGTTTGAAAGTGAACCGGATATTGATCTGGTCATCACCGACATGGCCATGCCGCAGATGAATGGCGCGCAACTGGCCAATACCATCAGGATCATGCGACCGAGCGTGCCGATCATCCTCGCCACCGGTTATGCCGAAAGGCTGGAAGGCCTTGCCGCCCATCTGCCACGTTTGTCGAAACCTTTTACCCAACTCAACCTGGTGGAAGTCATTGCCTTGGCGATGAAGTGACGCGGTAGGCCAGATTGCCAGGTGTTTGTAGGAGCGAGCTTGCTCGCGATGGAGTGTCAGCTGAGTGAGTGTCGACTGACACACCATCGCGAGCGAGCTCGCTCCTACAGGGGGATATCAGGCCCTGAGCTGGCGCAAACTGCGCTCCATCCGCGCAATGCCTTCTTCCAGCAGCGACCGAGGGCAGCCGAAATTCAGGCGCACGAACTGCTTGCAGTCATCGCCGAAGTCCAGGCCGGCGCTCAAACCGACCCTGGCCTGTTCCAGGAAGAACTGCTGCGGGTTGTCCAGCCTCAGTGCCGTGCAGTCGAGCCATGCCAGGTAGGTGCTTTGCGGCAGGTTCATGGTGATGCCCGGCAGGCGGGTGCGCACGGCCTCGGCGAGGAAATCGCGGTTGCCCTGCAGGTAGACCTTCAGCGCGGCCAGCCATGGCGCGGCTTCGCTGTAGGCAACGCGGGTGGCTTCCATGCCCAGCGGATTGACACTGTCGACCATGCCGCAACGGGCGTGGTTGACCTTCTCGCGCAGGTGGCGGTCCTGGATGATCATGAACGAGGTTTTCAGGCCGGCGATGTTGTAGGCCTTGCTCGCCGACATCAGCGTGATGGTGCGCTGGGCGATTTGCGGGCTGAGGGTAGCCATCGGAATGTGCGTGCGGCCATCGAAGCACAACTCGGCGTGGATCTCGTCGGAAATGATCCAGGCATCATGCTCAAGGCAGATGTCGGCAATGGCTTGCAGTTCTGCGCGGGGGAAGGCCTTGCCCAGCGGGTTATGCGGGTTGCTCAGCAGCAGTGCGCCACCGCCTTGCAGTGACTGGCTCAAGGCATCCAGCGGCGTAACGTAGGTGCCGTCGGCTTGCGCTTCGAAATTCAGCTCGACCTTGTTCAAGCCCCAATGCCCGGGTGCGTGGCGCAGCGGCGGGTAGTTCGGAACCTGCACGACGACGTTCTGTTGCGGCTGCACCAGGGCCTTCAATGCCATGTTGAAGCCCGACTCGACGCCCGGCAGGAAAATCAGCTCCTGGGGCTCGACGCGCCAGGCGTATTTGTTCCAGAGGTCGGCAACGATCGCCTCGCGCAGGTCATCCTGGGCCACGCTGTAGCCGACCATCGGGTGTTCCAGGCGCTTTTGCAGGGCCTGGATGATCACCGGCGGCGCAGCAAAATCCATGTCGGCGACCCACATCGGCAACACGTCGGCCGGGTAGCGGCTCCACTTGGTACTGCCGGTGTTGTGGCGGTCGAACACCTGATCAAAATCGAAAGTCATGCGGGGTCTCGTAACGGCAGGTTGGTTATGGCGCCATGATAATCGCCTAACCCCTGTAGGAGCGAGCTTGCTCGCGAAGGCGGCAAACACTATCCCTGTGGGAGCGGGCTTGCCCGCGAAGAGGTCGGCAGATCCAGCATGGGTGTTGGCTGACACTACGCCTTCGCGGGCAAGCCCGCTCCCACAGGTTTTGTTTGTGCTGCAGGATTGAGGCCCGACGGTCGGCTGTCATGGTGAATTCGACAGCATTGACTACAGTTTGTAGTGTCGGCAGCCAGACTGCCGCGACCGTGGTTGTTCAAAAAAGCCCGGCCATGTACCGGGCGCCACCTGATCAGGAGTGCACGATGGATCTCAGCCGTCGTCAGTTCTTCAAGGTCGCCGGCATCGGCCTTGCAGGCTCTAGCCTGGGCGCGTTGGGCATGGCCCCGACGCCAGCCTTTGCCGAACAGGTGCGTCACTTCAAGCTCGCCCACACCCATGAAACCCGCAACACCTGCCCGTATTGCTCGGTCGGTTGCGGCTTGATCATGTACAGCCAGGGCGATACGGCGAAGAATGTCGCGCAAAACATCATCCATATCGAAGGCGACGCCGACCACCCGGTCAACCGCGGCACCCTTTGCCCCAAAGGCGCAGGCCTGCTGGACTTCATTCACAGCCCAGGCCGCCTGCAATACCCGCAGATGCGCAAACCCGGCAGCACCGAGTGGACCCGCATCTCCTGGGAGGAAGCGCTCGATCGCGTCGCCGACCTGATGAAGGCCGACCGCGACGCCAACTTCATCGAGAAGAACGCTCAGGGCCAAACGGTGAACCGCTGGCTGACCACCGGTTTCCTCGCGGCATCGGCGGCCTCCAGTGAAGCGGGCTACATCACCCACAAGGTGGTTCGCAGTCTCGGCATGCTGGGGTTCGATAACCAGGCGCGTGTCTGACACGGCCCGACGGTGGCAAGTCTTGCCCCGACGTACGGCCGTGGTGCCATGACCAATACCTGGACCGATATCGCCAACGCGAATCTGGTTCTGGTGATGGGCGGCAACGCAGCAGAAGCGCACCCGTGCGGCTTCAAATGGGTGACCGAGGCCAAGGCGCACAACAAGGCGCGGCTGATCGTGGTCGATCCGCGTTTTACCCGGACCGCCTCGGTGGCCGACTATTACGCGCCGATCCGTACCGGCACCGACATCGCCTTCATGGGCGGGCTGATCAATTACCTGCTGACCGAGGACAAGATCCAGCACGAGTACGTGCGCAACTACACCGACGTGTCGTTCATCGTCAAAGCCGGCTATGGCTTCGAGGACGGGATCTTCAGCGGCTACGACGCGGCCAAGCGCCTGTACACCGACAAGTCCGGCTGGGGTTATGAACTGGGCGAGGACGGCTTTGCCAAGGTCGATCCGACCCTGCAAGACCCACGTTGTGTCTATCAGTTGATGAAGCAGCATTACAGCCGCTACAGCAAAGAGCTGGCGAGCCAGATTTGTGGCATGCCGGTCGATGCCATGCAGAAAATCTGGGAGGAAATCGCCACTTGCTCGCAACCGGGCAAGACCATGACCATCCTCTATGCGCTGGGCTGGACCCAGCACTCGACTGGCGCGCAGATGATCCGCAGCGCGGCTATGGTGCAATTGCTGCTGGGCAACGTCGGCATGCCGGGCGGGGGCGTGAATGCCTTGCGCGGGCACTCCAACATCCAGGGGCTGACAGACCTGGGGCTGTTGTCCAACTCACTGCCGGGATACCTCTCGCTACCCGGCGATGCCGAACAGGATTACAACGCCTACATCGTCAAGCGCACGCAGAAACCATTGCGTCCGGGGCAACTGTCCTATTGGCAGAACTACGGCAAATTCCACGTCAGCCTGATGAAAGCCTGGTACGGCGCCAACGCCACGGCCGAGAACAACTGGGCCTACGACTACCTGCCGAAACTGGACATTCCCCAATACGACATCCTCAAGGTGTTTGATTTGATGGGCCAGGGCAAGGTCAACGGTTACCTGTGCCAGGGCTTCAACCCGATTGCCGCGTTGCCGGACAAAAACCGCGTGACCGCGGCACTGGCCAAACTGAAGTGGCTGGTGGTGATGGACCCGTTGGCCACCGAAACCTCGGAATTCTGGCGCAATGTCGGGTCGTACAACGATGTGAAGAGTGCCGACATCCAGACCGAAGTCATTCGCCTGCCCACCACCTGCTTTGCCGAGGAGGACGGCTCGCTCGTCAACAGCAGTCGCTGGCTGCAATGGCACTGGAAGGGCGCCGACGGGCCGGGTGAAGCGCAGACCGACATCCGCATCATGAGCGAGCTGTTCGTGCGCCTGCGCCAGCGCTATCAGGCCGAAGGCGGCAAGTACCCCGATCCGCTGCTCAAACTGTCGTGGCCGTACAAGATCCCGAGCGAACCATCGCCCGAGGAGTTGGCCAAGGAAATTAACGGCTACGCCACCACTGACTTCACCGACGCCACGGGGGCGGCGATCAAGGGCAATTCGCAACTGGCCGGGTTTGGCCAGCTCAAGGATGACGGCAGCACGGCGTCCGGCTGCTGGATTTTCTGTGGCAGCTGGACCGAGCTGGGCAACCAGATGGCCCGCCGCGACAACAGCGACCCGTACGGCATGCACCAGCATCAGGGCTGGGCCTGGGCGTGGCCGGCCAACCGGCGGATTCTCTACAACCGCGCCTCGGCGGACCTGCAAGGCAAACCGTGGGATCCGAAAAAACGCCTGGTGTGGTGGAACGGCAAAACCTGGGCCGGCACCGATGTGCCGGACTACAAGGTCGACGTGCCGCCGGAAGCAGGGATGAATCCATTCATCATGAACCCCGAAGGTGTGGCGCGATTCTTCGCCGTCGACAAGATGAACGAAGGCCCGTTCCCTGAGCACTACGAGCCGTTCGAGACACCGATCGGCATCAACCCGCTGCACCCGCAAAACAAGAAAGCCACCAGCAACCCGGCGGCGCGGATCTTCGATTCGGTCTGGGATTCCCTCGGCGTGGCCAAGGATTATCCGTACGCCGCCACCAGTTACCGGCTGACCGAGCATTTCCACTTCTGGAGCAAGCATTGCAAGCTCAACGCGATTGCCCAGCCCGAGCAGTTCGTGGAAATCGGCGAAGTGCTGGCCAAGGAAAAAGGCATCGTCGCCGGCGACCGGGTGCGGGTCAGCAGCAAGCGCGGCTTCATTGAAGCGGTGGCCGTGGTGACCAAGCGGATTCGTCCGCTGCAGGTCAACAATCAGGTGGTGCACCAGATCGGCATACCGCTGCACTGGGGGTTCACCGGGCTCACGCGGCACGGTTACCTGACCAACACCCTGGTGCCGTTCCTCGGCGATGGCAACACCCAGACCCCGGAATCCAAGTCATTCCTGGTCAACGTGGAGAAAGTCTAAATGGCCAGCCAAGACATCATCGCCCGTTCGGCCACCACCACCGTACCGTCCTCGGTACGCCAGCTGGAGGAAGTCGCCAAGCTGATCGACACCACTAAATGCATCGGCTGCAAGGCTTGCCAGGTCGCCTGCTCGGAATGGAACGAACTGCGGGACGAGGTCGGTCACAACCATGGCACCTACGACAACCCGCAGGACCTCACCGCAGAAACCTGGACGCTGATGCGCTTCACCGAGCACGAGACCGATGCCGGCAACCTCGAATGGCTGATCCGCAAGGATGGCTGCATGCACTGCGCCGAGCCCGGTTGCCTGGCAGCTTGCCCCAGCCCCGGCGCGATCATCAAGCACGCCAATGGCATCGTCGATTTCAACCAGGACCATTGCATCGGCTGCGGCTACTGCATCACCGGGTGTCCGTTCAACATTCCACGGATCTCGCAAAAGGACCACAAGGCCTACAAATGCACTCTGTGTTCGGACCGGGTGGCGGTAGGGCTGGAACCGGCCTGCGTGAAAACCTGTCCGACCGGTGCCATCGTGTTCGGCTCCAAGGACGACATGAAGGAGCATGCCGCCGAGCGTATCGTCGACCTCAAGAGCCGGGGCTTTGAAAACGCTGGTCTGTACGACCCCGAAGGCGTCGGCGGCACCCACGTGATGTACGTGTTGCACCACGCCGATACGCCAAGACTGTACGCCGGATTGCCCGATCACCCGGCGATCAGTCCGCTGGTAGGGCTGTGGAAAGGCATGAGCAAGCCGTTGGCGCTGCTGGCCATGGGCGCAGCGGTGCTGGCCGGGTTCTTCCACTACGTGCGCGTCGGCCCGCAAATCGTCGAAGAGGATGAGTATCCGGCCCCGCCGGACAACGCAGTGCACGAAGTCGATCCGTCGGTGCATACCTTCGATCCCCGTGGGGAGGGCAGGCCATGAGCAACAAGACGATCCTGCGCTACACCAGCAACCAGCGCACCAATCATTGGCTGGTGGCAATCCTGTTTTTCATGGCCGGATTGTCCGGGCTGGCGCTGTTCCACCCGGCGCTGTTCTGGCTGAGCAACCTGTTCGGCGGCGGACCCTGGACACGCATCCTCCACCCGTTCATGGGCGTACTGATGTTCGTGCTGTTCCTCGGCCTGGTGTTGCGCTTCTGGCGTGCCAACTACTTCATCGCCAATGATCGCCTGTGGCTCAAGCGCATCGACCGGGTGATGCTGAACAAAGAGGAGGGCGTGCCGCCCATCGGCAAATACAACCCCGGGCAGAAGCTGCTGTTCTGGACTTTACTGCTGTGCATGCTGGTGCTGCTGTTGAGCGGTCTGGTGATCTGGCGTGCGTACTTCAGCGACTGGTTCGGCATCACCACGATACGCTGGGCGATGTTGCTGCATGCGTTGGCCGCTTTTGTGCTGATCTTGAGCATCATCGTGCACATCTATGCGGGGATCTGGATCAAAGGCTCGGTCAGCGCCATGTTGCACGGCCGGGTCAGCCGTGGCTGGGCGAGGAAACACCACGAACTCTGGTATCGCCAAGTGACTCAAGATGAGACCCGCGACGAAGCATCCGAGCGACCGATCACCAAAAAGGGCTGACATTTGCCAACCATCCTCGAACCCGGAGAAATCGAAGCGGCGGCCAGTTCGCCGCCGTTTCTGTACATGCCACCGCATAACCTGTTCAGCCTGCGCGCCCAGCGCCTGGAAACGCTGGCCGAAGGGCACTCGCTGGCCGATTACCTGCGCCTGATTGCCGGGTTGTGCCGGGTGCAGCAACAGGTGCTGGACGACCCCCCGCTTGGCGAGCCCCTCGACCGGCAACGCATCGAATTGTGCCAGCAACACGGCCTGCCGCCGTTCGCGGCCGACAGCCTGGCACGCGAAGACGATTGGCAGCTTTATCTCGATGCCTTGCTGCAGCGCTATAGCGCACCGCCACAATCCGCCGTGGCCGATGCCGTGCAAACCTTGCGCCTGGCCGGTGCCGGGCAACGCCGCGCCTGGGCGGTGGCGTTGCTCAGCGGCCAGTATTCGCTGGTGCCGGCGGCGCTGGTGCCGTTTCTTGGTGCGGCGTTGCAAACGGCGTGGAGTCACTGGCTGTTGAGTACACCGAACCTGGCTCTGACCCCAGGCGACAGCCTCAGCCAGTGCCCGGCCTGTGGCTCGCCGGCCATGGCCGGGGTCATCCGCCATCGCGGCAAGCACAACGGCTTGCGTTATCTGGTCTGTTCGCTGTGCGCCTGCGAGTGGCATGTGGTGCGGGTCAAGTGCGTGTATTGCGAGCAGAGCAAGGGCCTGGAATACCTAAGCCTCGCAGATGACCGGCATGCCGCCAACCAGGCGCCGTTGCGCGCCGAAGTCTGCCCCGGTTGCAACAGCTATCTGAAGCTGCTCTATCTGGAAAACGATGCGGACGCCGAAGCACTGTCGGCAGACCTGTCCAGCCTGATGCTCGACATGCGCCTGGCCCAGGACGGTTATCAGCGTTTGGCACCGAATCTGTTGCTGGCGCCGGGAGACGAGTAACCGCAGCGTCTACACTCTGGCGCGACGGTCATTTGTTTTGAGGAGCGCCAGATGTCTGCACGTGGTGCCAGCCAATCCTTGCGTCTACCTTCCATCGACAGTTTGTTGCGTCACCCGGCGTTCCAGCCGTTGGCCGAGCGCTATGGCCGCGACATCCTGCTGACGGCCTTGCGGCTGTTGCTGGATGAGTTGCGCGACGGGGTGCAGCAAGGTTTGCTCAAGCCTGTAGAAGTCAGCGCTGAAGTGCTGGCCGGCAGGGTCGGCGAACGATTGGCAACCGAGCATCGCAGCCATGTACGTCGGGTGTTCAACCTCACCGGCACGGTGCTGCACACCAACCTGGGGCGGGCGTTGTTGCCCGAGGAAGCGATCGAGGCGCTGCAAATGGCTGCCCGCTATCCGCTCAACCTGGAATTTGACCTGCGCAGTGGCAAGCGCGGTGACCGCGACGACCTGATCGAAGGCTTGATCCGCGAACTGACCGGCGCCGAAGCGGTGACCGTGGTCAACAACAATGCCGCAGCGGTCTTGCTGACCCTCAACAGCCTGGGCGCGCGCAAGGAAGGGATTATTTCCCGCGGCGAACTGATTGAAATCGGCGGCGCCTTCCGCATTCCCGACATCATGGCCCGTGCCGGGGTGAAGCTGGTTGAGGTCGGCACCACCAACCGCACCCATGCCCGCGACTACGAGGCCGCCATCGGCCCGCGCAGCGGTTTGATCATGCGCGTGCATGCGAGCAACTACAGCATTCAAGGCTTCACCACGAGCGTGCCGACCGCCGAACTGGCGCAACTGGCACACCGGCACGGCTTTTTTTTTTTTTTTTTT